>JAFRMD010000087.1 GCA_017430835.1 Methanosphaera sp. | reverse complement strand
TAGTATTCTATTGGATGGTTTTCTTCTATTTCTTCGATTTTTTTCGATATTTTTATTTGTATTGACATTTGGTTTTTCACCTCGAGTTTTGGTTGTGAATCAACAGAAAAATGCTGATTATGAAAGTGATAATGTAAAAGAGAAACGAAATTTATTCCCCTTCAATGTATGGGCTTTAGGAGACATCACACCACTCCCAAACTTAAACAAATACAGTAGTAGCACGATTAGTTATGATAAAACAACAGAATATGTTAGTAATGGAAATTACGGATTAAAATGTATTAACACTGGAAATAACACACGACCCTATGTTAGATATTGGATTGACATTGATTCTGAATGGATTAATAAAACAATTCAATTCAATGTGAATGTGAAAACAACATTTGCATTAAGCTTACGTATCTACGAACATGATGGATCCCGATACACAAACACTAATGTAGACATACCTGAAAATAGTGAAGACACATTCACAGTAACATCCACCATAGCATCAACAACAATAGCATTATGGATAGGCATAGAATTTCAAAAAAACCAAAATGAGGGAGCATATTTCTATACAGACAACTGGTGTTTAAAAAAGATTTAAATTGAATAAATCATGAAATTATTGTATTTAACAACATCTGTATCAGAGGATAGTTCCCAAAATACCTTTAATTTAGATGCCCCTATTAAATTGTTTAGGTAATGAGTTTGAGGCACATTATCTTTTAATACAGTAATGCTATCAGTATTAAATATGATTTTCCAACACCCATCTGTTATAACATGAGGTCCACTCATATTTGAATTACTGAAACGAATTGATGGGTATCAGAGTAACTTAAAACAGTAAATTCCACTGCAAAAGGCAAATCAAAATATCCTTGAAGATTAGCAAATAATTGACCCCAACTAACACCTGTATTTATATCTACTATTGTACCATCAGATGCACGGGTACTGTTACATTTGTTGTTAACATTTGTCCAATTGTCATTATGGTTTGTTTTTACACCTATATCGTAAAATAGATATGTTATATTTTTATCTTTTACAAACTGTTAATAGATTATAGCTTAAAGACCCTAGTTTAAATTGAAAACCAATACGAAAAATATCATAACTTTTACTCACACGATCTACTTCAATATCATTATTAAATACTATTATTTCCGAACCATCATAAGTTAATTTAACTTTAGAATTAGAACTAATGTTTAAATCAGATAATAATTTAGAGTACACATTCGGATAATTATTATCCCCCATATACAAATAACAAACTCCCCTAAAATCTATTAAATTAAATATTAATGTAAATGGAGCACTCCAATTTAAACTCCCACTAGTACTGGTATTATAATCATTAATATAAAAATAATCTACTGCATTACTACTGGTACTGGATAAAGTTGTGTAATCTTCAAGAACAGTTATATTTAATCCTTCACTAGATATAATTGAAGTGTTGTGATTCGCAGCAACTCCAAAATCTATTTGGTAACAATTTTTATCTTTTACGAAACTGTTAGATTGAAATTAGAAATATAATAATCCCCATAATTTTCTTTAAGATAACTAACATAACATATTATTTCAGTTTTTTGTATAATATTACTTAATGAAACATTTACAATATCCTCGGATAATGGAACATTAATCAGAGCATACTCTCCAGTATCTA
Source organism: Methanosphaera sp. (assembly GCA_017430835.1). Next base: position 137 of record JAFRMD010000087.1, on the reverse strand, counting down.
AAAGAATTCTTGCGGAATTATTTGTTAAATTAAGTAAATCAAAACTCCAATTTAATTCTTTATTCAAATAAGAATTATCAAGTGTCAATGAATAGGTTAAATGAACATAATTATTTGAAGATGTGGGTTTTGATATT
>JAFRMD010000086.1 GCA_017430835.1 Methanosphaera sp. | reverse complement strand
TTACTTTATAAAAAAGAACGCATTTCAGCACATATTATCTCAGAAAATCATTACAATAAAACAAAAATTTTTCATTTTTAAGAAATGTTTATGAGGTTGCATAATTCTTGGATGAAGTAGAACAGTTCATACATAAAGTTTAATACAGTATATTGTAGGAAAAACACCATAAAGATAGGGTACTATGTTGATTCAATACCTAACTTTTATTATTCAATATTATGTTGCTATTGTATTATTACTATGAAATATAATAAACCAAACTCTTAATGAATGTTCCTATCACAGAATATTCTTGCTGTTATAGAAGAAGTGAGTATTGCGTTCTATATTAATTTAGTTATTGGGATGTTATTTACTATAATTGAATAATTATGTCATATTCGGGTTTTAAGAAAAATTATAAATAGTTAGTATTCTCTTATTATTATTTAACTAAAAACAATTTATTAATGTTGATTAAAATGGGATTTACGGATATATTTAAACCAAAATATAAACATAGTGATTGGGAAGTTCGATTAAGTGCTGTTATTGAATTGACTGATGAATCTAAATTAATAGATATAGCAAGAAATGATCCTTCTCGGGATGTAAGGGGAGCAGCAGCAAAAAAAATAAAAGATCAAGAAATACTTAAAGAAATAATTGAAACTGATGAAATTCCTTATGTACAATTCTGTGCTTTTACGCAAATAGAAAATTGCGGAGAATATATTAAAAAAATAAAAAATCAATACTTGTTATCCCATATAGCCCAATACGATGAAGATGAAAGTATAGCATTAGAAGCAATAAACCTTCTTTCAGATAATAAAGAATTAGATAGTATTGCAAAACAGACAGCTTGTTCTTCATATCACAATATTAACAGAGCTATGGAAGCAACAAAAAAAATTACAAATCAGGAAGTACTCAAAGATATAATAAGTTATAAATTTACGGATAATAAAGTAAGATGTGAAGCTGCAAAGAATGTAACTGATGAAACATTATTGAAGTTCATAGTTCTGCATTCAGAGTATGGGGTTGATGCCAGGTTAGTGGCTATAGAAAAAATCACAGATAAAGAAGTATTGGATAGGATACTTAAAAGCGAAAATGGTGTTATATGTCCACATTGTAAAAGCAGTAATTTAGAACAGGATAAAAGTCTTGTAAGAAGTTCTCAACCATATAGGAAATACGAAAGATCAAAAAGAAAACGTTGTAGAAATTGTAAAAGATTCATTGAACCGTACGAACTTATTAATGATGACCCTATAATATTTGAAAAAACACGGGATAGATTAAGGGAATTAGGTTATTTAACAATGGAAAATTATTTGTAATATCTATGTAATTGAGGTGATTAAATGGCAAAACCTATTGGAAAAACTCCTGTATTCAATGATGAAGATGCTTTGGTGGTTTTAGAAAAGATGAAAGAACCTCCAACTGAAAAAGATAAGGAATTTGCAAAGAAAATTAGGAATCAAAGAACAGTTTTATTCTAGTTTCACTTTTTTGTTAATATTTTTTATTAATCTTTTAAATCTAAATATTTAAAACATGCTTTAAGGTCATGTTGTTTTATAAAATCTAGTTTTTCAATTTATTTATTATAACTATGGCGATTACACAGTATAAAAACAACAAAGCAATTCAATCTAACTGATATTGTTTTTTTGGCTCGTTTTGATAAAAATAATGGAATTGGAATAGTATGTTTTTAAATTTATTTTTGATAATTTGAATTCAAGGATAACTTTATTTAATGAGGGCGTGCAACAATTATGTGAAATAATGTCTTGTTGACTCCCCAGATTTTAGTGAAACTGTTAGAATAGTTAACAGTTCGCTCTTAGTATTATAATATTATATTATATTTGTATTTGATTTTGTTTTTTTATTTGTTGTTGTTCTATATTGTGTATTTTTATTATGTTTTGTGCTGTTGCCATTAGTAATTGTTGTGTTAAAGCTTTTTCTTGTCCTATTACATAGTATTGTCTGCAGTTTAGGTTGTGTTTGTTGTGTGCGAATTTTGATTCAGAATTGGGCATACGTTTTTTATATTCTTCTTTGGCTTTGTCTGTTTCCATACGATAACGTAGTTTTTCAGTTGGTTCACTAACATAATCGGTTATTACTTTGGTTGTCATATGTTCTGTTAAGCATTTATCTCGTACAGGACAATTAGCACATGCTGTTCCATAATATACTATTACATCCTTGGATTCTTCATGATATATGTTTTTCATTTCTAGTTTTTCTCCTTCAGGGCAGATGTAGCATTTATTTTCTTCATCCCAAGTCATGTTATCTTTTCCGTATCCTCGTGTTTTTTGTTTTCGTTGTGATGGTCGTCGTAGCTTGTCTTTGTCTTTGGATGCTTTTCTTTTGTCTGGCATGTATAATGTCATTCCGGTTTCATTTTCGGTAAAGGCAATTCCTTCATAATTGAAGTATCCATTATCTGCTAATAGGCTGGTATCGTTGAGTTTTTCTTTTATTTCTTCAAGTGTTAAGTCTAATGATTTACTTAGTGTTTCTTCGGTTTTTTGTATCATAGGTTTGAGTTGTACATTGTCATTTCCGGCTGTTGTTACATCTACGGCTATTATGAGTCCGTTTTTATTGTCTACCATTATTTGTTCATTGTATCCTGATTGCGTGATTCCTTCTTTGTTGGGACTTTTTCGTGCTTCGGGATCTGTATAATTGACTGTGTTGTCTCCTGTTTTTTCTAACATTTCTTGACATTTTTCTAGTTTATTTATTTGTTTGTAGGCTGTTTCTGGTTTTTCGATTGCTTGTCTTAATATTCTTTTTCCACAGAGATTTAAATCGTTTTCATCAATTAATTTTTACATTTCATCATCATATTTTGTAGGATCTGTTCTCATGGCTTCTTTCATTGGTCTTTTACGAAAAGAATCAAGACTTTTTTGATTTTTATCCTCCTTTCCTTTGTCTTTTCCTTTTTTGTCTTCTTCTTTTTGTAGTTTTTTAGTTTTGAGTTGTTTTTTCTTACCTTTGACTTGAATGTTCTTGGATTCTCTTAAAACTTTTTTAATTTGTTCTTTACTAGCATCATCTGCTTTCATAATTTTATTTTCACGATTTTCTAAAGCTGTATTCTCTTCTTCATCTAGTAAAATGCCTTTTTCAATAATGTATAAAAGTTTTTGAACATCTTCTTCTGTTAAATTGTTGTATTTATTTGCACATGCTCGAGTTTTACTTCCATCCAAGCTAATACTACTTAAATCAATTAAATCCTTGTTGTGTCCATAGTTAATTGTTTCAAGAAATACCTTTTCAATTAAATCTTGATGTTTTCTTTTAAATGAAGCAAGTGTACTGAAAACAGGTGTCTCAAAACCTGCAACATACATAAATACAATGTTTTCACGTACAATACGTTCCAATTTACGACTAGTATGAATACCATAAATCATTCCTAAGACAATTATTCGAATTAACAAGGCAGCTGGATAAGCTTTCTGACCCGGAGTATCCATATACTCAAAATCAATGTCACTAAAATCAGCACAATTAACAAGTTTTTCAACAAAAAAACAAACATGATTATCAGGAATCATAGTACGTATATCTAGGGGTAATAAAAATGTTTGACCAATGTTATCTTCCTTTAAAACCATAAAACAACAACTCAATAAATATATTTACTTATATAATATATTTATTATAGGTTATATATAAATATACCTATTAAATAATTGTAAAAATTCAATTAAACTTTAATAATAAAATTATAAATAAAAATAAAAAAAAATATTAAATAATATAGAAATTAAAAAGATTTGAAGTATGAAAAAATTACTTGAAATTGACTTTGTTGCACAGCCTCCATAATAATAAAAAAAATAATGTAAAGTTAGTTTGCTTTCTGATTTTTCATCAAAACAAAACCTTTAAATAATTCCAAATCTTCTTTTGTTGTTATTTTAAAATTTATCTGATTTCCTTTTGAAAGATAAATTTCTCGACCCATTAAATACATTAAACTAGTAGTATGAGGTTCAACTTGGTTAATATAACCGTTTTCAATAGCCTCATCATATAACTGAGTTACATAGCTAAATTTAAAACATTGTGGAGTATTATGAATAATTACCTCGTCTCTATCAATCCAATTAATTGATTTATCCCCATCATTACTTCCTAAAAGAAACAAGGATTTTATTGCTGGAGAGGAATTTCCTTTTTCTTTACACACCCTTATTGCATCACTAATTATGTCATCAGATGTAAATGGTGAAGCACCATATTGGAATAAAACAATATCATCATCAGATAATACTCCTTTTAGATTATTTATGCCGTTTACTACAGAATCTTGAAATTCTTTACCTCCAGGAGTAATCCATTTAACTTTATCTAAATTATACTCTTCAACCAATTCTTTTAAATAATCAACATGACTTTTTACACAAACTACTTCAATAGCATCGATTTCAGGATGGTTTTGAAATATTTCAATAGTATAAACCAAAATAGGTTTACCAAATATTTCTATAAATTGTTTGGGTCTATCCGCACCCATTCTTGTTCCAACACCGCCCGCTAATATGATAGGTACATTCATAATTTATAACTCCTTATAACTTTCTATAACATCATCAACATGGTTTAGAATATATCTAAAGGAAGCCAATAAGAAGAAACCATCTTCTTGTCCAACACTGGCTCTAAATAATGGCCAAGCAATCCAGTACATTGCAGTTAAAATTGATTGTCCCATGACATGTCTATGTTCAAGAGGCGTTAATTCACGTCCATAATAGGATTCCAATAAAAATTCAATAGTTTCATCATCAAAATCATATCTGGTAAAAAGACCACAAATATCATTTGCAGGATCATTAAGACTGGAATATTCCCAATCAATCAAATAGAATTCGCCATCAGAGGTAGGTAATAAATTAGGATAATAAATATCATGATGACTTACTACAAGTTCAATACCATATTTTTCTCTTTCAGCTTTAACGAATTCATAAACTTGGTCAATTTTATTAAACATGTCTTCGAATTCTTTGAATAAATCTCCTTTTGATGCGCAAGCCAATGTAATTAATTTTTTGGCTTCAATATAATTATCAAATTCTTGAATTTCATCTGAAACAGGGATTTCCTGAGTTTTATGGATAGCATCGAATAATAACTTACGATGATTTTCATTTCCAAAAATATCTATTGGAACAATATTAGGAATAAAATAAGAAATTTTCCAACCAGACGGATCAATATATACTAATGATTTATCAATGCCATATTTCTTAGCTTGATTTTGAGCATAATATTCATTACTTCTTTTTGAATAATATTTATCGCTACCACCAGGGTGCCTATAGACATATTCAGTCCCATCAATAGTGAACTTGAAAGACACATTAGTATAACCGGCATTTATGATTTCAATATCTTTTATATCATTGGGATTACAATCAAATACTTTACAAATATTTTCAACAATATCCGAATCAACGTTTAATAAAAAATCAGAATCGAAATCTCTTAAATCAGCTACATTATCAAATTCTAATATTTCTCCTTTTTCAAATCTTTTAATAAATAATGTCAAGTCTTTAATATGTTTTGCATAAAATTCTTCCCAAAACATATTCTTAACCCCAAAATCATCAATTTCTGCATCCAATAATTCTCGGAATTTTTTTGAAAATGATTCATTGAAATAAGCATGACCAATCATTGCAGTTGAATCCTTACCTCCAATGTGACATCCAGTGATAATGTCTGCATCAGAATAATCGATAGAGAATTCATCAAAATTGCCTTTTAAATCAGTACAAGCACGATATGAACGATTTAAATCATCATTATCCAAGAATGGATTTTCTAAAAAATAATGATCAGCACAGCAAATAAAAGAATTATTCAAATATTCTCTAACCACATACATTGAATAAATGTTTCCAAATTTTGCAAAAGTATTGTTTATAACTAAGATAACTTCAGGATATTTTCTCTCTAAATAAAAAAATTTTTCTTTCATATATCCAATGACAACATATATCTCATTAATGCCTGCTTCAATTAATTGTTCAATCTGTCTTTCTATTAAAATTTCATTTTTTACAGTGAAAAGTCCTTTAGGCTTTTCATAAGTAAATGGAGCTAAACTATCTGATTTTCCTGCTGCTAAAATAATTGCATTTTTTTCCATGACTCTCAATCCAATTAAAAAATTATTATAATATTATATGTATATTTATTCCTTTAAAAAGTTTTTATATGGGTAATTAAATATTTTTATTAATAGATTTATAACTAGTTTAGGAATACAAATTTTTTAGTTTTCAGATAACTGGGTCTTGAAGTGATAGTTTTAAAAACTTAATCAGTACTCAAAACTTCAGAAATATTAAAATATTTACGAATATTTTTTTAGATTCAATTTCAGTCCGGATTAATGTAATATATAAACCAACATACTTACAGATATAATTTTAAAAGTAAATACTTATTTATTCAAGTTTTAAAGCTAAACGAATCAAATTTCAGTAGTTTATCCAAAATCTAGGATATCAAATATTTCATTACAAAGCATAATTTGGATTTTTAATACTATGTTATTAATATGTTTTTGAAAACAGTTTTTTGTTCTTAGAAATCTTTGAGGTATATTTCAAGTGTAAAACAATAAAAACAGTAATCTTAAGAAAAAGATAATAACTTTTATATTATCATATTAGTAGAATCCTAGCCCTGCAATTTAATAGTTTTAAATAAGAACTTAAATAGTTTTGACCATTACTTATCATCAAAAATAAATATACTTATAAATAAATTATATAATATCTATAAAACCAGGTTTAATACTATGACATTAGAAGAATTACAAAATAATTTACAAGAATGTGAAGGAATAAATTCAGATCAAATAAATTTTCTAAAGAAAATATTTGAAGAAAATAATTACAAAAATGCTCTTATAATAGGATTTGACAATATTAAAACGTTATGTTATGTAAGCTATTTTATCAAAGAAAATGGAAATGGTCATGTAACTGCCATTGACTTGGATAAATATGAAAAAAAAGGTGCTATTGATTATTTAAAACAAGTAAATCTTGAAGAAAATGTTTCATTATGTTATGAAAAAAATTCTATCAATGAAAAATTAATGAAAATGATTGATGAAGAGAACCAACCACAATTTGATTTCTGTTTTATTGATTGTGAATCTGATTGGAACTATAAATATTTTTCATTTTTCATGATAGATAAATTATTAAAACCTGGATCCGTAATAATATTTAATTCTGCTAACAATAAGCAGGATTTAAACGAAATTCCATCAGTAAAAAAAATATATGATAATTTTGTAAAATCTAATGCTTCATATGAAAAATTTGAAGAAAATGAATTAAACATGAAAATAGCATATAAATGTGATTTAATTCAAAAACCTGATGAATCTCCTATTTTGGCAGATATTGATCAATTTGCAACATTAAATAATAGGATTGATAATTTAACTTCTAAAATAGAAGACTATGAAACAATACTAAAAAGACATGGAAAATCAATAAGAAAATTAAATAAGTTTCAACTTAGGACAAATAAATATATTAATTCACACCATGAATTGTTAAGCACACTTTATTTAGATTACAAACTACAACCAAAACAATTAATGGATGATATTCAAGTATTATGTATAGAATTACTGATATTTGTGGATAAGGTATGTAGAAAGTATGGTTTGACCTGGTGGCTAGACTATGGGGTTTTATTGGGTGCAGTTAGGCATAATTATTTCGTTCCATGGGATGATGATATTGATATTGGAATGATGAGAGAAGATTATCATAAGTTTATAGAAGTATTTCCATATGAATTAGAACAGTATGGTTTAGAAGATGATATTCAAATTAATTTTAGGGGTAGAAATAAGTGTAAAACAAAAGTTAACTCTTTTATACAATTACTAATTAGACATAAAATAAAGAGAGGTGTAACAACATTTGCAGGTCTAGATATTTTTCCATATGATTATATGACTGAAAATGATATGGATGAGGATAGTTTTGGTAAATTATATGAAAAAACTAAAAAGGAATTTTATCAGGAGTTAGCTAAAGGTTCGGATCTTTATTCAGTATATATGGGTATTAATCAAGAAGAATTAATGGAAAAATATTATTCCAACTTGAATTTGACCTTTGATAAAGCACCATATATAATACCTGGAGTTGAAGGAGCTTTCGGATATCATATTAATGTATATGAATTAAATGTTTTTAAAACAGAAGAAATATTCCCATTAAGAACAGTACAATTTGCAGATTATAATTTTCCATGCCCAAGAGATTATAAGAATTATTTAAAAAATATTTATGGAAATTATATGGCAATACCTAAAGCTTTACGATTGCATGGGCGTATAAAAAAGTTCAGGTATGAAGATAATGTGGATTTAATATTCCAGAAAGATATAGATAAATTAAAACAAGTAAATAAAAAGTTTAAAGTGAATAACGTAAATAATTTATTGTCAAAAATAAATAAAAAAGTAAATTTTTAGGTTTTTTAAAATTTATTTCTAATCTTTTTTTATAGATTATAATAATTTTTTTCCATCTCTTGTTTTCTAACTAATTATAGAAACGTGTTTTTATCTTAATTCATTAACAATACATAACTAGAATGTTCATAATTTCATTAAAATATTGCAAATAATAAGTTCAAGTCCTTAAATACTATTTTTACATTATAATCAAAACTATTTTTTTCATAATGCAGAATAAAAGTTTAATTAGAAAATATTGCTTTTCTAAACCATTAAAAATAAATATGATGTATAAAATATATAACTAGTATATACATATCAAGTTTTTATCTTTCATTAAATCATAATAAAATAGATATGGGGGTATAGTTGTGGAAGAAATTGCAGACATGTCTTTCGAATGCACATTAGAAAAATTAAATGATATAGAAATATTTCAAAACAATACATTCATTTTAAAGGTAAAATCTAATCAAACAATATATGACTTTGTAATAAATATTGATCCTAATTCTGATAAATTATTAGTAATAGATTCTAATTCAATTCCAAACGAAAATACTACGAATAATCCAATAATTAAAAGATTTTGGCCATTTGATTATTCAACAATATATTTCAACAATCCAACAAAAGTTTCATCCTGTACAGATTTATCAGGAACAAAAATTCTAGGTACACAAAAAGATTCCCATATTGAAGAAATCGCAGAAATTATTCGAATAATAGCCGACAAAGTATACAAATATAAAAACAAAAAGAAAGCTTACAGGAATGTTTTAATATATGGTAAAGATTTGGGAGGTTTTGTAGCATTACAATTAGCAACATTAATAAAAAACTCCACATCAATATCAGAAGTGCCTCAATTAAACCTACAACTTTCAGATAAATATCCACAAATCAAACAAGATTTGTTTGGAGGTAAAGAAGAAAATGAAACAGAATATGGGTATAAAACTAACATTTATGACCTGATTGAAAAAGAGGAGTATGTTCCAAAAGCATATCTTAACATTGAGTATGGAATTAATGAAGAATTAGATAATCAATATGACGAATTATTACAAAAATTAAGCAAAATACCATATTCTGAAAATAAAATTACACTTAAGATTGGAAATTGCACACAAAAAGAAGAATCATTCAACGATATATATGATACATTAGAAAAAGTTGTACTGGTCTTGGAAACGGAATATGCTGGAAAAGCTAAATCATTAAACCAGGAAATACAATACAAAAAGTTATCACAAAAACAACACTCACAAATACAAAAATATACAACATCAAGATTAGACATAAAAAACATAGGAAAAGAAGCTACAGTTGAAGTTATTGAAACATCCGATAAAGACATAAAAATAACAAGACCTAACTACTTCCAAAAAGAAAAAAGCAAAGGATTCATAGCACACAGTGACAAAGGTCAATTAGATTTAAAACTAAAATGTATAAACGATGGAAAAATCAAAATATCCCTCAAAGGAAAATATTTCCGAGGAAAAAACAAACAAATCTTCCCAGTCTACATTGACTACACAAAACTAACAATTAACAACCAAACAATATTTGATGAAAGTAAAGTTGTATGGCATAATACCCCATACATTCACAAACAATTAGTCAAAAATGATGAAATACTTGATGTACACATTGAATGGAATCCAATAAACAATCAAAGTGACGTATCCAATGTAAACATTAAAACTTCAAAAACTACATCAACAACTAAAAATGATATTCAAGCATTAACTGAGGAAAATAAACAATTATTAACAGATAAGACCATGTTGCTTGTAGAAAATGCCGAATTGAAAAAGCTAAATATGGAATTGGAAGAATATAAGGAAAAATCTGAGGGATCCCGTTTAGGAATATTCGCAAAAAAGGATGAAAAGGATGAAAAGGAAGAAGAAAATGAAGATGAAAAACAACCACAACACATCCCATTACCTGGTGAATTAAATCCATTACAAGAAAAATTCCATAAAACAACAGATAAAATAGAAAAAGAATTTTCCCATGAACAAACAGATTTATTGGACGAAATGGATGATGAAAGAGATTTAAAAATACAATTGTGTAATGAAAAAAATGAAGAGACTAAATTAGAAGAAATTGAAAAAGATAACTCTTCCATATTGTCCAGTAAATCTTCTGTATTAAAAGATGAATCTGATGAAAAAGAAGATGTGGATCTTGAATCCGGGAATGATTATGATTTAAGAGCTAAAAATGAGTTTGATGATGATGTCGATGAAATTGAGATGATTGAAAAGGAACAAAATGATCAAAAAGATTCTGGTTCTTTCAAATCTAAATTTAAGAATATTTTTAAAAATCTTCAATAAAAAAATATTTATTTTTTTCATTTTGAGATGTGTCTGACAATTCTTATGTAGTTGATTAGTTTTAACTATTTTAATCCTTTAATTTTATCCTATTTTTTATGAATTTCTTGTTAATATTAAGTGGATTTTTTTTTATTTCTCCGAGGGCGTGCAACAATTATGTGAAATAATGTCTTGTTGACTCCCCAGATTTTAGTGAAACTGTTAGAATAGTTAACAGTTCGCTCTTAGTATTATAATATTATATTATATTTGTATTTGATTTTGTTTTTTTATTTGTTG
>JAFRMD010000085.1 GCA_017430835.1 Methanosphaera sp. | reverse complement strand
TCTAAAGAAGTATAAGTAAACAAAATAAAGGACAATTATTTAAAATAATTATTCAGCGAATATATGACACAAAGTCATACACCACAAATGATTACAAATAATCATTCTACACTTCGCGTTAACATACATCAAACTAAATCGTCTTCCGACTTTACTTTAGCTCTCATTATCATCATTATTGCTACAATTGGAATGCAACCATCATAACATTGAACATAAAATTCAGTTGTTCAGGTCATCACCGTTATGTGTTGTAGCACATATTATTGTCAACAAACCATTCTTATCAAGTTAATTAGAAAATATTGCATAAACATGCTATAAGTATAAACTATACAACTATATACTTACAATTATAAAAAATATTATTAAGCCTAGTTAAGTTGTTTACAACTAGAAAAAAGATTATTCAATGAGTAATGTGTTTATATGAAAGGTATAAAAATTCAAAAAAAATATGCAAATGATGTTAGAAAAATTATCATCAAAGAAAATTTACTATGCAAAACCCATAAGGTTTCAAGTGACGAAGATTATGTTTATTTACCACTGATAAAAAATTATGATAATACCCTTATCAATAATATCTACAAAAAGTACCCTATTGAACTTATTGATTATGATTTTGTTCAAGCAAATTATAGGCCTACAAATTTTATGGATTTTATCAATGGAAAAATTTCCGAAGATGAAATTGAAGAAATTCGTAAATCTTTTGATGTTATCGGTGATATTGTAATTCTTGAAATTCCTGAGAAATTAGAGGATAAAAAGAAAATTATTGGAAAAGCTGTGCTTGATTTTACTAAAAGAAGAAGTGTTTATTATAAGAAAAGTAAAGTACATGGTGTCATGCGTACAAGGGATTTAGAATTTCTTGCAGGTGTAGATGATTTAGAAACTGTTCATAAAGAGTATGGTATTAGATTTAAACTTAATCCTTCCACTGTCTATTTTAGTCCACGTTTAGCTACTGAGAGAAGTAGAATTGTTGATGAAGTTTGTGAAGGTGAAGTTATTATTGATTTCTTTGCAGGTATTGGTTCTTTTCCTATTAGTATCGCTCATGTCAAAAATGCTAAGATTTATAGTGTTGACATTAACCCAGAAGCTTACAAATACGTTAATGAGAATATTAAATTAAATAAGCTTGTTGGAGAGGTTATTCCTATCAAAGGAGATATTCGTGAAGTTGTCAAAAATTTACCTAAGGCAGATAGAATTTTGATGAATCTTCCAGGCACTGCTAAAGATTTTCTTGAAGAAGCGGTTAATCAATTGAATGATGGTGGTATCCTGAATTATTATGAATTTTCATCTGACTATGATACTGTAATAAACAGGGTAAAAAAAGTTGCTTCTCCAAGAGATTGTGAAGTTCTTGATGTTAGAAAGGTTAAGTCACAAAGTCCTGGAGTTTGGCATATTGCATTGGATGTGAGAATTTATTAACTGTTTTATAATGGTTTTTTTATACCTTCTTCTGTTATTATCCCAGTAATAAGATCGGATTCTACTATATCAAATGCTGGGTTTTCTACTTTTGTTTCTTTTTTGGATATGTATTTATCATTTATTTTTAGTACTTCATCATTGTCTCTTTCTTCTATTTCTATGTCAAATATGTTGTTTTCAAAGTCAAATGTGCTTATTGGTGCTGCCACATAGAATGGTATGTTATATCTCTTTGCTGCTAACGCCACCATTAATGAACCTATTTTATTGGCTACTCCTCCTTTAGCTACTCGATCTGCACCAATTATAACTTTATTCACTTGCCCTTTTTGCATCATGTGGCCTGCAGCCCCATCTACTATTAATCGTACGGGTATTTTTTCTTGCTGCATCTCGAATACACTTAGTCTTGCACCTTGAAGTACTGGTCTTGTTTCGTCACATATTACGTTAATATTTTTATTTGCTTCGTTTGCTGCTCTTATTACCCCTAGTGCTGTTCCATATCCTGCACATGCTAATGCTCCAGCATTACAATGCGTTAGTATGGTATCGTTTTTTTCTATTATTGTATTTCCATATTCACCAATTTTTTTGTTTATTTTTATGTCATCTTTTTCCATTTGTTTTGCTGTTTCTACTGCAGTGCTTCCTTGTTTTTTGTTTTCTAGTATTTTATCTACTGCCCAAAATAGATTTACTGCTGTTGGTCTGGCAGATTTTATTTCAGTTCCTGCTTTTTCCAGGTCAACATTTTCCAGTTCTGCTAATGCCATTGCGTATGCAGCTGTTACCCCTATTGCGGGAGCTCCTCTTACAACCATTGTTTTTATTGCTGTTATTGCTTCTTTATAGTTTGTACATTTCACATATTCTGTTTTGTGAGGTAGTTTTGTTTGGTCTAGTAGGTATAATTCATTATTTTTCCAATATAATGTTTCTATCATTATTATTTTTCTCCATATAATTGATTGTTGCATATTTAATTAATTTCTAAAAAAAGAGGTTTGAGGTTGTCATTTTAATAATGACTGTTTGGAACTAAGTTAAGTGAGTAATCTTCGGTTTTATGACCAGGTATTCCAAATGCATCTGCTCGACACTGTGTACAAGCCCTGAATACTGGAAGATATTCTTCTACTTGTTGGCGAACTTCACTTAGCATTCCACATCCTGGTTTTTCAATGTCTTTAAATTTATTTAATGGGATTAATGGTAGCACATTCATTATTGATGCACCTTTACTTTTTACTACTTTAGCTATTTCCACTATGTGCTTGTCATTAACACCCGGTATTAGAACACTGTTTACTTTTACCACCACACCTTTTTGTGATAGTAATTCTATACCTTTAAGCTGATTTTCCAGTAAAATTTGGAATCCTTCTTTTCCATGGTAGACTTTTCCTTCATATTCTATATCATCATAGATTTGTGTACCTATATCAATATCTACAGCATTTATAGTTATTGTTACTGTTTTTACGCCAACTTTGCTTATTTGTTCTGCGTATTTCGGTACAAGTAATCCATTTGTACTCATGCATAGTATTAAATGAGGATGTTCTTTGTGTACTCTTTCAAACAGTTTTAGTGTGTCGGGATTGTTCAATGAGTCTCCAGGTCCTGCCACTCCAACTACACTTATTGGCATTTTTTCTATTGTGTCTTTGATGTGTTCCATTGCCTGGTCTATTGTCATAATACAGGAGGATACTCCTGGCCTGTTTTCTGTGTCATTGATTTTTCTTGTACAGAATCCGCATTGGATGTTACATTTTGGTGCTATTGGAATGTGAATTCTTCCTACTTTATCATGTATTTTTTCATTAAAACATGGGTGAGCTTGAGTTACATGAGCAAAATGGTTCATTTTATGTTTTGTCATGAAAAACCTCCTTGGATATGTTTATTGTGCTCTTACTTCTTCTATTACTTCATTAAATTTCTTATCCCATTTAACATCTATTACTTCATCACTACTCATTATGCAAATCATGTTGCCTTGACTTGCATTTCGGGTCATACGGAATCCTTCAGGCATTACCCTAAACAGGGCATCGTATACTTTTCTTTTTAGTTCTCTTGAGGGATCTACCACTACTAGATTTTTTGGATCTATTGTGTGGTTTTCTATTTCTATTTTGTATCTGTCTGGTTGTGATACGTTGTTTCTTCCTTCTTTGATCCATAGTGCTCTTAGTAAGTCAGGTAGGTAATTTTCGTTTTCTATATGTATTTTTAGTATTCCATTTTCTACTTTGTATGTTGCCATATCTGTTAATTTGATTGGTTGGGATGCTTTTTCCAATTTTACTACACCTATAAATAGTGCTTCTCTTGGATCTATGAATATTTTTATTCCACTTATTGCTCGAGCTAATTTTAAGTCTTGTAATGTATGTCTTAATAATGTATCATATACTTGTGCTCCTACTTCATCATAGCATTCTACATACATATTTTTGCCTCCCCTATTATAGGTTGTTTAAAATCTTTTACTATCGTCTATGTCTGTGTCTTTTAGACCTGAAACGAGCATTGCTGCACCTACTGCTCCAATATATTGTGAGTATTCTGGTACTATTACGTCTATTCCTCCAAGTATTTCATGTACTGCATCAACTAATCCTGCTATTAATGATGTTCCTCCTACCTGGATTAATGGTTCTCTTACATCTATTTCTTGTAATTGTTGTTCATAAACTTGTTCTGCTACTGAATGACATGCTGCACTTGCTGCATCTGCTTTTGATGCTCCTCCTGCAAGTGTTGTTACTAAGTCTTGTATACCGAATACTATACAGTAACTGTTTAGTATTGCATTTCTGTAGTTTCCTTGTTGTGCTAGGGGTCCTAATTCTGTTATGTCTACATCCAATCTTCCACTTGTCATGTCCAAGAATCTTCCAGATGCTCCGGCACAGATTCCTCCCATGGTGAAGTTGTCTGGTATTCCATTGTTTACTGTTATAACCTTGTTATCCATTCCACCAATATCCAGTACTGTTGCCTCACCACTTTGTGCATCTGCAAGGTATACTGCTCCTTTACTGTTTACTGATATTTCTTCCTGGATGAGTTTTGCCCCCATTGCTTTTCCAATGGTTATACGTCCATACCCTGTAGTTCCTATTGCTTCCACATCATCTACTTTATATCCTGTTCCTTCAAATGCTTCTTGCATAGCATCCTTTGCACAACCTATAATATCTCCAGTTTTTACCCAGCCAGTTCCGATAACTTCATTGTTTTCCATGAGAGCTACTTTTGTGGTTGTTGATCCACTGTCTATACCAAGAGTAAGTCCTTCTTGTTTTTCTCGTGCTAAGATACTTTTTCTTGCTACTACGGTGGTTAATGCTTCCATACGAATGAATAATTCTGATGCTTTGGTTTTCTCTGTGAATGAGTATGTTACTACAGGCAAATCCGTGTAGTTTTGGATTAATCGTCTTACTTCATTTCTTGCGATTGCTGCTTCTGCACATCTGAAACATGTACATATGAATACTGCATCTGCTTCGTTTCTTCCTTCCACTAAACTCATTGCCCTTGCAATCATAAGTTTTAGGCTTGAACTTGCACAGCTTAATCCAAATTTTTCGTATGCTTCATCTATTTCATCAAGATTTACGTCAGGCATTACCATTTGTGCTCCAAATGTTTCTGCTGCCTTTTCAATTTCTTTTTGAACTCCACTGTATTCTGTTCCACAAGATAATTGAGCTATTCTAATCATCTTATTCATCCTCCAAATTCTTATCTAAATCGTCCAGGAATGTGTTGATTTTGTAGACCATTTCTACTGTGTCATCCCGTGATGTTGGGTAGTCTAATTCTAGAACTGGTATGTCTTTTCGCCTTAGTGAAAAAACTGTTAGTTCTGATGATCTTGCACAACCCACACATCCAAATCCATATGGTGCTTCATTCATAATTATTGCAGCTTCTGCTTCTTCTATTATCGGACCAAAGAGTGACATTCGCCCACGTACACCGGAGGGTACTTCTATTGCAGCATATTTCAATCCATTTATTGGATCATCTTCTGTCATGTTAAATGGTGGTGCATCTATATCAGGACTAGTTACCTTTTGCTTCATTTGGTTTTGAACTACTAATGGTTCATGTCCACTTCTAACTATCATATCAGCCAATATCATTGAGTTAGGTGGAAAGATTGCAACTTTCATAATATAACCTCTTTTTTTCTATAATCATTTTATTTCATTTATTATTTTATTTAATTCGTCAAGAGAAATCTTTTCTTTTTTTATCTTTAAATCAACTGTTAATTTATCTTCGTTGATAATTTTATTTTCAATATTTCCTTCATGCAAGTTTTGAAGAAATGCATTTACCCTTTCTATTAAATTTATTATTTCTTCCTTTGTTGTAGGATATTTTAATTCCAGTATTGGAATTTTTTTATCCTTAAGTAATTTTATTGTTAATTTATAATTATTTGAACAACCTACACATGCAAATAATATTAGCTCATTTAGTGTATTGTATATATGAGTATAATTTTTTGGTGGTAAACCCATTATTATTGCCGCATCTGCTTGTTGTATTATTTCATCAAATAAGGATAATCTTCCCCTTACTCCTGATGCTACTTCATTTGATGTGTATTTGTTTCCTATTAATATGTGATGTCCCCTCATGCTAAATGGTGGAAGGTTTTGGTCTCCACAGCTATCATCATATGGGTCTTTTTCTCTTAGCTTTTCTTCTGTAATCTTTGTTGACGATAAGTATTCATGTCCATTTTTTGTTATTAGATGAGTAATTATCATTGCTCCATCAGGTACTACGGCTATCTTCATATTATTATCCTATTGTTTTTGTGATTTAATTTCGTTAACAATACTTTCAAACTCACTTACTGGAATTTTTTCTGGAGGTGTTAAATCCACGTGTTTTGGATGTTCGAGTGCGTAGCTTACTTCCGGTAATAATTTGTATTCGGCTTCTATTTGATGGAATCCTTCACGTGCTCCTCCTCTTTTTGCCCTACATCTTCTTGGATCTCCTGGTGGGAATCCTCTGAATTTTACAAATATGTGTGTAGGATCAAGTTCTCTTGCTTTTTCTACTGCTTTCATTACATCTTCTGGATAACCATTTATGTTTGCTCCATAACATGTTAAACGAATGTTTAATGGTAATTCTAGTAAGTGTAGGAAGTTCAGTAATTCTTTTGAACTTACTGCACAACCAGGTCCTAATATTACCATTCGAGTAATTTTATCCTTTTGATCAGAATCTCTGTAAGTTCCATCACCCATTGGAATATGACAAAATTCTGTGTCGATGTCCTTATTGTTCTTTGACATAGACTGTATCTCCTTCTTTAAATGCTTTTAAATTTTCAAATCCACTTATGATTTTTCCAATTACATTGGTTGCTTTGAATGATTCTCCTGTTGGACCGAATTCTTTATTGTCTGAGAATCTGATTCCCAGATTTCCCACATGTTTACTTACTGTGTTACTTACACAGATTTCCCATGCATTAACTTGTCCATCGGGCAATAATTCTGGAATTAAACCTTTAGCTTCTTTGTTAACTGATTGGAACATTATTATGTCCATTGATGGAATTGCCATGTCTACTCTTAAGTGTCCAACATCTCCATTTAATAAGCCAGTAATTTTTCTAAAGTACCATACTGAACTTGGACTTTTATCCTCATATAATTCAATTTCTACGAAATCATCTCTTGGTACTCCCAAAGTTTTAACTTTTTTTGCTTGACTTATTTCTACAGTGTAGTTTGGATCTTGAGCAACAATTACTGCATCATCATCAGTTAATCCATCACGTTCATGTTCAAATCCTAGGCTTTCAAGGTATTCTTCGGACTCTTTTTGTGTTAGTGCTATTGTTGATATTTTTTGTGGATTGGTTAAGACTGTGATTGTTTCATTTTCATTTACTGTGTCCAATATTTGTATTCCTTTGGTTACATATCCTATAATGTTATGTGTTGGAACTGATACTCTGTCTTCTCTGTAAATATATACTCTACCTACTCCGTTTCCTTGATTTCTTAGAGTTACTGAACCACGTTTTCTTTTTTCTACAATTTCTGAATCTTTTTCTAAACCTTTGAATTGGTTGTTTCCAATGAAACTTTCAGATTCGTAGTCAACTTTAAATGTTCCATCTTCTATTACTTTTAGGAAGTGTTCAAAAGATGTTGGTGCTTCAGGATTTGCTTCCACTTCAATGTAAGTGAATAATTCATTTCCTTCATGTAATTGTGTTGAGAAGTCTGTTACTGCAGCACTGTTTATTACACTTTTTCTTTCTATAATCGGTTTTATATCAAGAACTTTATCAGTGTTTTTTAGTTGAGATATTGTTCTTTTACCCCCGACTATTGTTGCAACGATACCTTTGTTTTGTTCGGGAACACCGTAAATGGCCTTATGTTTTGATTTTGAAAAGATTATATGAGTAGCTTCGTTTGAAAAACCAGATAAACTGATTATTACATCCCACCGGTTATATAAGAATTCATCATTAGAAGGTTCTAAGTTTGACACAATCGAACCCATTGCTACTTCATTTGATGTAGTCCATCTGATTGCTTTACCAATAAATTCTTTATAATTATCCTTCCAGAAATTAGTTAATATTTCAGCTTCATCAACTAATTCAATAATTATGCTTCCATTGGTAGTTTCAATTTTGTACTTGTTTACATGACTTTCTAATTCTTGTCTACCTTCGATTAAGGCAATAGCTGAACCATCAATATAAGGTGCATTCGAGATTCTTATAGCATCTTCGACTGTTGAATTAGCATCCAAATCCATTTCAACATCATTGACTTTTACTCGCATTTTCTCGCCTCAATTTAAGAATACTATATTAGCAGCATATTTGATAATAAGTATTCTATTATTTTTTAGAAATTTATGAAGTATTTCTATAAGTTTTATTTATGGCATTAATAGTATTAATAATTTAAAAAAGTAATGGAAAATATTTTGTAAATATGAATAAGAAAGTCTATGACAATTGATGTTTAATTTATAAAAAGATATGTTACTTTTTAGGTAAAAAAAGAAGTATTTTGTAAATTTATTGGATTAAAATGTATACAGATAATTTTTTTTATAGATGGTGAATAAGAAGAAGAGTATTGGATGTTTTGTTATGCAGTTATACATCTTCGGAAAATCCCATAATGATTTCAGAATCAAAGTCGAATACCGTTTTTGTTTCATTTTTATATGACATTGTTAACTTATGGTCATCAGTTATTTTTCCGATACAATTAGCATTTATGTGTTCTTTATTTAACAGCTTTATTGCTTCATCTGTTGTTTCTTCACTTGCCGTGAGTACAAATGCACTTCCAGGATACATTTTAAACCAAGGAATCCATTCCATGTCATCGGGTTTTGGTATTTCTTCCATATCTATTTGTGCCCCCATATTGGAAGCTTCTAACAGCATTCCTAAAGTGCCTAGAATTCCAGGATTGCTTATATCTTTGCCCGAATTTAGCAAGTGTTTTTTTCCAATTGTGTTCATGATTTTTATTTGGTCTTGAACATATTTTGGTGATTTATCACTTGTTGTATCCCAATTTATTTCTGTTCCGGGATATACTCTTCCATCAAGATCGATTGCGACAATAATATTATCATCCGTTTTAGCTCCACAGCTAGGGATTATTGCATCTTTATCTACAATTCCACTAATTGCCACGTCCAATGCATCATATGGGGTGTCAGGATGTGTGTGTCCTCCTACCATGGGTACTCCAAACTTTTTTACTCCCTCTTTTATTCCTTCCATTATTTGTTCAGTTATTTCAGGATTAGAAGAAGACAATACATTTGTCATTCCCATAGGTAGTCCACCCATTGCAGCTATATCATTTACATTTACGAGTACTGAACAGTAACCTGACCACCAAGGGTTTATATCCATTAAAGAACCCCATATTCCATCAGTTGCAAGTAACATCAACTGATTGTTTCCTATATCTATTGCAGCCGCATCATCACCAAATGCAAGGTAAACATTTCCAGATATATTATAAGTATCTTTTAATTTTTCCCTAACATCTGCAATAGAATGTTTACGTGTAACACCCTTAAACGTTCTTATTGATTCTACAATTTCATTATAATCCAATATTATTCCCTCTTTAAGTATTAATTAAGGTCTTTTATTCAATAGTTAAACATATAATTTTTATACTATTAAGTCTTTAGGACAATTGTTTTTCTACAAAATGATACTCTATGCCATAAGCATCTATTATTGATATAATCTCTTTTTTAAATTCTTCTATAGATTCTATAATAATACAATTGTCTTTTTTAAATAAATCTTCGTATATTTTATTTCCTATTATGTCATCATATCCAGATTCAAGTTGTATTATCATAGAATCATCCAATTTAAAACCTTCTTCAACAACTTTATCCAAATCTCCATCAGTAATGCCAATTATGGGGACATTAAATCTGTAGAGTATATCCGAAGACAATAATGTTGTGTCATCACCTATTGAGACTAAAATATCAGCATCCTTATATTTATATATGTCTTCAGCTGCATGATTAAGAAGAACTGCCTTAAGATTCTTATTTTGAACGTGTTCAATCGATCGTGGAATAATATTTTCCGCCTTTCTAAGTAAGCCTGTTTTTATTATTGCACTATCCAAATCAATTCGACCAAGCTTTTCCAATCCGTGTTCCTTAATATTTCCGCCAATCATCCGCGTAATTTTATTATCTTCGGCTATTATTGTCAGTTCATTATCTGTTACTTTGCCTATTATAATACCGTTTAACATTATATTTTCTCCAGGAGATACTCCTGCAACCTTACGTTTTATCGTAGAGTTTTGTGTATCATAACCTGTTAAATCCTTAACAATTTTAGATGCATCTTCTGAGGAACTTATTGGAATAGCCAGTTTTTTTGAAATTTCGTCAATTAGTTCATGGTATTCATTTTCTTTCCATATGATTATGGATGCATCATCCTCCCCTGGCCTTTCTATTTGTACGAGCTTAACATCACCTGCATTATTGTATACCTTATAACCAAATGTGTGACCTGTTATTGTTGATTTTCCATAATTTAACAAAAATAATATGTCATTGCTCTCGGATAGTTTTTTTATTGATTGACTTGGCAATAACTTTTCTTTAATGTCTATAACATCCTCTAATTTTGCATCTATAACTGCGGTTCTTCCCATTGTTCCACCAAGTTTACAGGATACGTTACCATAATTTGCAAGTAATTCTATAATTTTCCTTGCATAACCTGTATCCACTATCCCTGGCCCATGTACTATTACGCCTATGTTTATCTTTTCCATTTTAAACAAAACCACTTAATGATTACTTCTTGCATTCATCCTTTTGCGAATTATTGGAGATCCGCAAATGTCACATTCTTCAAAAGGAGTATCTGATGGAAATTCCTGTCTGCAACCTTTACATATCTTCTTCCATTGTATTGTGTTTTTAATTCCGTTTGTTCTTACTGACTTGAACTTTAGTTTAAGAAGTTTAAGTGCATTTTGCATCGAATAATCATCAGTAACAGTGATTACATTATCACCCTCCCTTTTATGTTTTAATGCTAATGCCACTATCTCCTTATCTGTATCTGACAGTCTCATTAAATCTCCACTACTTATTAAGACTTCATTTATTTCTTCATCATTAACATAATCAACATCTTCAATTTTAACTTTTCCTTCATTAATAAGGTTATTTAATAACATTTCCGTATTAATATCTTTTATTTCTGATACTGTTGAAGAAGTCATTATGTTTAACGATTTTTCGGAATAAAAACCATTAATCAATCCAGATGCATCTAAAATATATATTTTCATTTTTATGAATTCCTATAATAATATTATAAAATATATTTATGTATATACTTTAATTAAATTTTTAAAACAAATGTTTTACATAGAATAATATAATATATATTGTGAAGTGATAATATGCGTTTATTAGATGATATTGTTGGAAAAGAAATTATAGATGGAAACGCCAGCGTTGTTGGAAAAGTTAAAGATATGGAAATTGACACGTCATCTTACACTTTAGAATCGATTATTGTAACAAAAGGAGGATCCAATAAAAGTTTCTTTAAAACAGAAAAAACTGAAGAAGAAAAGATACCTTTTGAAGCCGTTAAGAAAATAGGTGATAAGATTCTCCTAAAAGATGACGAAATTATTGATACTCTATTAATGTAATATAATAGTACAGGTCATGATAATTATGGTGGACTATAAAGAAAAATTATTAAAACTACTAAAAGAAAATGATGTTATTAAATTTGGTGATTTCACATTATCTTCAGGTAAAAAAAGTAATTATTATGTTGACATGAAAAAAGCTATTACAGAACCTGAAATATTGGATAGTGTTGCTCATTTAATTACCCAAAAAATAGATACTGAAAATGTAGATAAAATTGCAGGTCCTGCACTAGGTGCTGTACCTATTGCAACAGCTACCTCCCTAATTTCTAAAAAACCAATGCTTATGATTAGAAAAGAAAAAAAATCATATGGGACAAGTAAACAAATAGAAGGAGAATTGCTTGAAGGAGACAATGTAGTTATTGTTGAAGATGTAACAACAACTGGCGGTTCATTATTTAAAGCTATTAACGTTATCGAAGAAAATAAAGGAAATATCACTGAAGCATTTGTAATTGTTGATCGTGAAGAAGGTGCCAAAGAAACTTTTGAAAATAATAACATAAAATTCACCCCTCTCTTAACAATTAGTGAATTTAAAAAATATTTAGAAAAATAATTTAAATAAAAACAATATATAATTAATGTATAATTAAAATTATTCGGAGTTAAAAACATGAATGCTAAAGATTTACTGGGAAAAAAAATTATCGATAAAAACGCTATGGACCTCGCAAAACTTGCTGACATAACATTTGATGTAAAAACATTTAAAATTTCACAATTATACGGTTCATTAGGAAATCCAATTAGTAAAAAGTATTATGCTATTGGTGCAGATAAAGTGCTTGCAATAGGAGATTACATTCAAGTAGATGATTCAGTAGAGGAAATAGATGACAAATTGATTGAAAAAATTCCAGAAATAGATAAAAATTCTCTTAAAGCAAATTCATTACTTGGAAAAACTGTGTTAAATGCCAATGGTAATGTTTTAGGTAAAGTTTCTAGTGTTGATATTGAATTGAAAGATTTTAAAATTGATCATCTAACTATATCTGGAAATTCTTCCTCATTCAGTCAATCCAAAAATGCCATAACCATTAATCAATCAGATATTGGAAGTGTTGGAGACTATATTTTAATTAATAAAGTTATTGATACCGAAGAAAAAAGTGAAGAAACAAAAACTGAAGAAGAATCTAAAGAAAAAGTTGATGTTAACATCGAATAAGGATTAAACTGATCCTTTTAAAACCATTTTTTTTATTTCAGCTAAGTTTAATTTTATGAATTCTTTTGCATTACTTTGTGATAATAATTTAAACTGTTTTTTATGTGTTTTTTTATAAGCTTCTTTCATAACTAACTGTAATTCATTAATATCTGCATCTAATATTACATACAAATTCTCTTTTTCTGTGTCGTTTAATTTTTTTAACGTAGATTTTATAGTTGGTTCGAATTTAGATACAAGATTAGAATTTTTTCTAATCATTGATTTAAGTATAAATGATGGTGCTTTGGTAAATAAAAATTCATAAGGTTTTAAGTCTTCATAGGTTATTTTTTTTTCAGTCATCTAATCACCATAGATTTTTCTTACTATTTTAAGATATGAATTTACTTCATTAAAAATGTTCATATAATAATCATTAAAAAAACAATGCTTAAAAAATTTTAAAAAAACAATGCTAATATTTTATTTCTTAATTAAATCATTTGATAAATAATTTATTGTAATAACATATATAAATTGAATACTTTATTAATGAAGATTAATGATTAATAATTTTAAATTAGTTTTTAATATTAACAAAACTATTTAAAATAATTATTAAAAAAAAGGATTTTAATATCTTATATCAAAAAATAAACCTTTAAAAATTGTTAAAAATACATCTTTTTTAGAAAACTTTTATATGTAATAAAAGACTTATCGATAATAAGTTAAAAAAAATATGAATTTTAAATGAAAAAAAGAAAAAAATATAGGATTAGAAACGATAGAGGAGGTCTTATAATTAAGGGTTATTTAGGATTGATACTCTTATTTATTACAACTATTTTACTTTTAGGTTCGGTAGTGGCAGGTGATTCAACAACTACGACTACAACAACATCTAAAATTGCTAATAGTATCGATACTACTGATAACAGCATTTCAACTACTGATAATGCTAAAACTAAAGTAAAATCTAAAAGTAGCAGTAACACAAATACCAACACTCAAACAAAAAAACAGCTATTGAACTCAAGTTTAACTAAAAAAACAGCGACAAAGTCTAGTTCACCTTACAAAACAAACACTTATGCAAGAGTATCCGACATTACTGGGGAAACTGGAGAAACAGTTACATTAAAAGCTACCATTACAAGCACATCAGGTTATTATGTAACAAAAGGAAAAACTGTGTTTAAAATCAATGGAAGAACATTAGGAATGTCCAGTACTTCAAATGGGGTTTCAACATACAGATACACAATTCCTTCAAATTGGAAAGCAAAAACATACAAAATTAATGTTGTTTATGGAGAAAATAGTTTATATAATCCTACAAGAGCAGATGGTAATTTGAAAGTTGTTCACAAACAAACAACTTATTCTTCATTAAGTCCAACTTCAGCAAAAGCAGGTAAGTCCATTACATTTGTATCACACCTGACAAGTTCTAGTGGCAGTACAGTTAATAGTGGAAACGCAGTATTTAAAATAAATGATAAAACAATAGGTTCTACTAAAGTATCTGGAGGTTATGCTAGAGTTACAATGACCATTCCTTCAAATTGGAAGGGAAAATATAAATTGACATTTAAATATAGTGGAAATGATGTTTTTAAATCAAACAGCAAATCAGTGACATTTAAAGTTAAGAAAAAAACTAAGAAAAAGAAAACACCAAAAAAATATGCATCTTACACTAAATCTACTAACAATTGTCAAGTAAAAAGCAGTACAATAAGGAAATTAGCAAAAAGGCTAACCAAAGGAGCTAAAACTAAGAAAGGTCAAGCAAAAAGAATTTTTAACTATGTAAAAAATCAAGTTACATATAGTAGTTACTTCAATACCATGTATGGAGCAGTAGGTACATACCTAAGAGGTTATGGTAACTGTGTTGACCAATCCCACTTATTAATAGCTTTATTAAGAAGTAAAAAGATACCTGCAA
Source organism: Methanosphaera sp. (assembly GCA_017430835.1). Next base: position 23,601 of record JAFRMD010000085.1, on the reverse strand, counting down.
GGTATAACCATGCAACTTGTTACTTCAGAAGCGGTCTCGTAGTAGGTCACGTATGGGCACAAGCCTATGTGAATGGTAAATGGTACAAACTTGATCCAACCTCAAGATATAATTCATTTGGTAAAATTGTAAATTGGCATGGACACACATCCATTGTTAAATATAAATCATTACCATTTTAAACTCCCTAACTTTTTTTATTTTTATTTTAATTTTATTCATCCAAATCTTTGAATAACTTTAATTAATTAGTTTTTATAAAAATTATATTAATGACCTATAGGAAGTAAACTAATGTTTTGGGATGAAAAAATCGAATGCATGTCAAAAGAAGACATGGAAGAATTACAATTAAAACGCTTACAAGATGTTGTGAAAACAGCATATGAAAAAGTACCTTATTATCACAAACGATATACTGAAGAAGAAGTTTATCCTGAAGATATAGAAACTTTAGCAGATATAGAAAAATTACCTTTTACTACAAAAAGTGATTTAAGAGCTTCATATCCTTTCGGATTATTCGCAGTACCTCAGAAAGATATTATTGAAATACATACCTCCAGCGGAACAACGGGAAAACCTACAGTATCTGGTTATACCGAAGAAGATTTAGACATCTGGGGAGAAGTAATGGCTAGAGGACTGACCATGATGGGAATAGATGATTCCGATATCATACAAAATACCCATGGATACGGTTTATTTACAGGCGGATTTGGAGTTCATTATGGTGGACAAAAAATTGGTGCTACAGTCGTACCCATATCAACCGGTCAAACACTTAGACAAATTGAATTAATGAAAGACTTTAAAACAACAATGTTGATATTCACACCATCATATGGTTTACACATTGCTGAAGAACTTAAAGAAATGGGAATAACACCTGATGATTTAAATCTAAAAGCTATTGGATTTGGTTCTGAAAGCTGGACTGACGAAATGAGAAAACAGATAGAAGAAAAATTCAATACACCTGCATACAATATTTATGGACTTACAGAAATTATGGGTCCTGGTGTAGCAATGGAATGTAACCAACAAGATGGTTTACATTTATATGAAGACCATTTCTATCCTGAAATTATTGATCCAAAAACAATGAAACAATTACCAGAAAACTCACAAGGAGAACTTGTTTTAACAACACTTTCTCGTGTAGGAATGCCTCTTATTCGTTTTAGAACAAGAGATGTGACAAAAATACATCACGAAAAATGTGGCTGTGGAAGAACATTAATTAAAATGGATAAGATTAGTGGAAGAACCGATGATATGCTTAAAATTAAGGGAGTTAGTGTATTCCCATCACAAATAGAAAAAGCATTGTTATCTATTAAAGGTGTTGAACCACATTACCAAATTATATTAACAAGACCAGAATTATTGGACCAAATAGAAGTAAAAGTAGAGGCTTCACCAGACATTTTCTTTGATAACGTTAAAGAATTAATAGCTATAAGAGATAAATTAGCTGAAGCAATTCATGATGAAATTGGATTAAGAGTAAACGTGACCTTAGTTGAACCAAAAACTATTGATAGAGTGGATGCTGGTAAAGCAGTACGTGTAATTGACAAAAGAAATGAATAGGATTGTGAAAATATGAGCGAATACGTAGATCAATTATCAATATTTTTAGAAAATAAAGAGGGCAGATTATTACACACTTTAGATATTATCGAAAATCTAAACATTAATATAAGAGCATTATCTATTGCAGATACATCAGAATTTGGTATTTTAAGATTGATTGTTACAAACCCTATTGAAGTAAAAGAAAAACTTGAAGAAAATGATTTCATAGTAAAAATTACTAAAGTTTTAGCTGTATCAATACGTGACGAACCTGGGGGATTAAACACAATTTTAAGGTTATTAAATGATAATGATATTAACCTTGAATATCTCTATGCATTTGTAGAACAGAAAACCTATAATGCTATTGTTTTATTAAGATTAGAAAACATGGATGAAGGTTTAAAAATATTAAAAGAAGGAAATGCAAATATTATCTCTTCTGATGAGATATATTCAATGTAAAACCTTCAACTTACTCTTTTTTTTATTGACAGGCTTCATAACCTGCTTCAAAAGCTTTTAAATTTATTTCAATTGATTTTGGTGGAAGATTATCTTTCATTGTTTCTATGACATCTTCTTTGTTTAATGGGAAGTTTGGTGTTGCAGCTGCTGCTCCAAGCATTGCCATATTCATAGACAATGGATGACCTGATTCAAGTGCTATCTTGTTTGCATCCAAACTGTAAACCTTTGACACTTTAGTTTTTAGTTCTTCAATAACCGAATCTACATTAGGATAGTCAACATCTTGTTGATTGATGGTGGATGGTAAAACTGGTGAAAGATTTGTAACAACTATTGAGTCTTTGCTTGATTTTTCTAATGCCCTTAATGCTTCAACAGGTTCAAATGATAATATTAAATCTGCTCCACCCTTAGGAATTATTGGACTTTTATCTTCTCCAATTTTTAGTTCTGTAGATACCACTCCACCTCTTTGACTCATTCCGTGGATTTCACTCATTACGACATTTTTTTCTTCATTGATAGCGGTTTCACCAATTACGATGGATGTTTTAATTATTCCCTGACCGCCTATACCACAGATATATACATTATATGACATATTCATCTACTCCTTTTTATGTAATGCATTTGTAGGACAAACTTCTGTACATACACCACATTTGTTACATACTTGATCTATAGTAATTTTTCCATCAATCTCATTAATACTTGGACAGGCTAACTGATTTACACATATGTTACAATGTACACATTTATCCGGATCTACTTCTATACTGTATTTTCTTTCTCTTATTTGTTCCTTATTTATTAAGTTACATGGGTATTTAGCTATTATTACAGATACTCCATCATAATCTAATGCCTTTTTGTATAATTCCACCATTTCATTTACGTTTAATGGATTAATTTTTTCTACAAATCCTACACCTAAAGATTTTACTAATGCTTCTATTGATATTGCTGGTGCTTCATCTCCCATCCCATCTATTGGAATTCCAGGATTTGTTTGACCGCCAGTCATTGCAGTAATTCTGTTATCCAATATTACTAAAGTAAATTTTGTTTTGTTATGTAATGCATTGATAAGTGGTGGTATTCCTGCGTGGAAAAATGTTGAATCTCCAATAAAACTTATTATAGGCTGTCCATCTGTTGATTTACTGAAACCACAACTGGTTCCCACACTTGCACCCATTGACATTAAATAATTTGCCATTTTATATGGAGGTGCTATACCTAAAGTGTAACAACCAATATCTGATGGATGAATACTTTCAACATCAAGATTCAAAGCATTTATTGCTTGTCTTGCAGCATAATATGATGCTCTGTGTGGACAACCTGAACACAATGTTGCAGGTCTTGATGGCAATGCAATACTGCTTTCTTCATTTGGGACATTTCTGTTATCATCAAATGAATGTAGTTTTTGAAGTGCTTCAAATATTATGTCTGGTGTATATTCAAATATTTCTGGTAGTATAGCATCACGTTTTCCATGAATTTTAGTGTTAATATTGTATTTTCCTGCTATTGCCAAAGTTTCAATCTCATTAATTGGATCAACTTCTTCAACAACAAGAACTTCCTTGTTATCTTCTAAGAATTTTTTTACAAGTTCTTCAGGATATGGATGTGAAAAACCGATTTTAAGTATGTTAACTTTCAGGTTGTTTTGGTTAATTACATCAGCCACATAATTGTATGCTCCACCGGAAGCAATAATTCCAACATCCGCCCCATTATCAATTATTTTGTTCAATGGACTGGTATTTGATACTTCCCTTATCTGTTTAATTTTTTCAACAAGGTTTTTGTGCATAACTCGTGCAGCCTCTGGAACTGGTACGTGCAATCCATTGTCTTTGAATAATCCCTGATTTACTGTATTTTTCGTGTATGAATCTGTTTCCACAATTCCCCTCATATGAGATACTCTAGTAGTTGTTCTCATAATAACTGGGATGTTGAACTTATCAGATATTTCATATGCATAATGTATGAAATCTTTTATTTCCTGTGGATTTGATGGTTCAAAAAGTGGAATGTTGGCTTGTCTTGCAAAGTGTCTTGTATCCTGCTCATTTTGTGATGAAAAGGTTGATGGATCATCAGCAACCAATACCAGTAAACTTCCTTCCACGCCGATATAAGCTGATGACATGAAAGAGTCTGCTGCTACATTTACTCCAACATGTTTCATAAATGAAAATGTTCTAAGACCTGTACTGGCTGCAGATGCTGCCACTTCAATTGCAACTTTCTCATTTGATGAAAATTCAAAGTAAACGTTAGCATCTTTTGCTATTTTAAATAATATATCTCCGATCTCTGAAGAAGGTGTTCCAGGGTATGTTGCTGCCAGGGAAACTCCTGCCTCTAAAACTCCCCTAACTGCAGCTTCATTACCTAACATGAAACATTTATTTCCTTTTTCAGGATTTAACAATTCTTTAATATTCATTAAATGTTCTCCCTAATAATCCTTTAAAGATTAAATTGAAATAAATTCTTTTTTTGTAAAAATTATATTGAAAATATTAATAAGTAAATATTTATTTAACAAAGTATAAATTTTTTCTTGAATTTAACAGAAAGAGTATTAACAATCTTTAAAAGTTAAGAAATTGATATATTAACATAGGATTTATTAATATAACAAAGATTAGAATAAGCATAATAATAATTTAATTAAGAATATTTTTAGGGAGACTTTATATGATTACGGTTAATGTTAAAAGATATGATCCAAACAAAGATATTGATTATATTGAATCATATGAAATTGAAAAAACTGATAAGATGAAAGCTTTGGATGCTTTACAACAAATTAATAAGAAATATGATGCAAATATTGCATTCCGATATTCCTGTAGAGCTGGACAATGTGGATCATGTGCAATAAAAATTAATGGAAAAGCTAAACTTGCATGCAAAGCTGAAATAAATGATAATGACCTATTAGAACCATTACATTCCAATGTACTTAAAGATTTAATAGTTAATCGTGAAGATTTAGACAATAAAGTTAAAGATTTGAATATTTACGTTTCAACCGAAGATGATTACTCTCCTAAAAACAAACCAGACATTATTAAACCAGAATACTATGAAGATTGTGACAAACTACGCAGCTGTATCGAATGTTATTCCTGTATTTCAATGTGTCCAGTACTTAAGAAAACAGAAAACTATGTGGGCCCATATTTTATCAGAGGAATGTCCGATATTGAATTTGATCCAAGAGAAGACCAATCCTTATCAGAAGATGCTATTGAAAATGGTATATATTACTGTACATCTTGTGGTGAATGTTCAAAAACCTGTCCTAAAGAAATTGACATTTATGGAAAAGCTATTGAAAAATTCAGGGCCAAAATATTTAATGAAAAACTAGGTCCACTACCTGAACATAAGGCAATACGTGAAGCTGTAAAAACAACAGGACGTAGTGTTCAAGCAAAAGAGGACAGTGATTATCCTGAAGGATTTGTCAAAGCATACAATAAGAACAAGAAATCTGACAAGAAAGAAAAAATAGCATTCTTCACAGGCTGTATGATTGACAACAGATTACCTTGGATTGCAGAATATCTGATGAATGTTTTAGATAAATTGGGTTATAACGTTGACGTACCTGAAGAACAAGTATGCTGTGGATCACCTCTTCTTAGAACAGGCCAAATCGATATAGTTCCAGATTTAGTCAAAAAGAATTATGAAACATTTAAAGATTACGATATTATACTAACCGTATGTGCTGGTTGTGGTGCAACATTGAAAAATAATTATCCAGAATATGGTGTTAATCTTAATGTTCTTAACATTAGTGAATTCCTTGTTGACAAATTAAATACGGATGACATGAATGAAGTTAACCTTAAAGTCACTTATCATGATCCTTGTCATTTGGCAAGAAGTCAGGGAATAACAGAAGAACCTAGAAAAATATTAAATTCCATTAAAGGTGTTGAATTTATTGAAATGGATAAACCTGACCAGTGTTGTGGTGCTGGTGGTGGGGTAAAATCAGGTAAACCAGAAATTGCCGAAGCATTAGCTGATGATAAAGTTGACATGATAAATGAATTAAATGTTGATCATGTTGTAACCATCTGTCCGTTTTGTGAATTCAATATCAACGATTCATTAACTAAGAAAAATTCTAAAACAAGTGTAATTAATATAATGGAACTCTTAAACAAAGCATATGAATAAATGGAAGTACTTTTTACTTCTATTATTTCATAAATCCTCTAATTCTACAGCAGTACCATTTATACTTACAAGTATTGTGTTTCCCATAGTACCACCAAGATTACTGTATTTTATTCTAACATTAAGTATTGCATTAGCACCTAAACTCTTTGCTTTTCCAGACATGCTTTTTAATGCAATCTCACGAGCCTTTTTAAGTTCCTGTTCATATGTGGAAGTTCTTCCACCTACAACATCACGAACTCCTGAAAAAATATCTTTATAAACATTAGCTCCAATTAAGCCTTCACCATTCACTATACCATAATATTTTTTCACTTTTTTTCCATCAACATCAGGAGTTGTTACCATAAGCATATTATCACCAACATTATAAAAATAAAAAAATCTGTCAATATACTACTATACTATATTTTATAAGAGATATATTATATAATTCACATTTTTTTCACAACAAAAAACAGGATTATCAAAAGATTCAAAGAATAGTTTTAATAATTTAATAACCAAAAAATAGAAACGACAAAATTGATGATAAGAAATAATAAGTACATACCATTTAACAAATAATACCCCACAATAATAAGTCCCATACTAAGAAAAAATGTTTAATTGCTGACAAAAACATTATTAAACTAAGTAAAAATCATGACACAAAAATTTTATATAAAACACATCAGAATAGGTAAAATATTCTGAAAAACTGTTATTTCAGAATAAAAACTAATAATCAAAAAACATACAGAAAAAAACAATAATTATATGTAACAATAACAAGATAAAAAAGTATTGTTATATCATTTAATGATGTACAATAAAAAAATTAATTGAAATATTAAATTAAATTAAAGGCTGTGATTTAAGGTTTAAATTATTAAATTATCAAATCCTTAATAATTTAAACAAATATTCAAACCTTATTAAATTAGACTTATGTGATATCTATGAATATCAAAAACAAAAAATTTTTCTGGATTGGTCTAATAGTTATACTATTATTAGGATTATCGGTTGTATCAGCTCAAGACAATACAACCACTACAAAAAATGTTAAAGCAAAAGATGCATTGAAAAATCCTATTAATACTGTAAGTTCCAAGACCATAACTAAGAATAAAGCAAGTGATGTAACAAAAACTGTTACAAATAAAAATGAGAAAATTACAAATAATTTAACAAAAAAAGAAAAAAAGAATGTAAAAAAAGCAAGTCAATCTACTGTTAACAATTATCAAGAATTATATGACACACTTTCAAATAATCCGGAAAGTGATATAACAGTATCATTAAGTGGAGAAAACACGTACATAGCCAATGAAACCATTAATCAAATACAGATAACTGAAAATACCAAAAAATTAGTTATTAACGGTAACGGTAGAACAATAGATGTTAACAACACGTATGGGTTTATTAATTCTGAATACTATTCTAATATTACTATCAACGATTTAATTATAACTCACTCATATTATAATTCAATTGAAAAAACAAAGGGTAACCTAATTCTTAATAATGTTACTTTTAAAGAAAATATTGGTAATGGATTTGGTAATGCATTGTACGTTTCAGATGCTAATTGTTCAATAAACACATGTTCTTTTGAGTCAAACGGAGCAAACATTTCAGAAGGTGATGTTTATGGAACTGGTGGAGCAGTTTTTGCAGTTTATTCAAATTTGACCATTGACCGTTCAAAATTCGATTCAAATATGGCTGAAAATGGTGGCGCAATATACTTCAATAATGAAAATGGTAGATTAAATATATTTAATTCCGAATATACTTCTAACGGCATAATATTTAAAGGAAGAGGGGATCCTTATACAGAAAATGGTGGAGCTATTTACGTTAATGCTAAAAATACTACAATAAGAAATTCAACCTTCAGAAGAAACGATGCATATAATGGTGCTGCATTATATCACATCTCACCAGAATTCAGTGAATTAACTATTTACAATTCAACATTTGAAGAAAATGGAAACAACCTTAGTTATTATTACAGCACATACCAAGGTGGTGCTATATTCACCAGTGTAACTGCCACTAATGTAAACATCAATAAAAGTAATTTCATATCAAATAACGCATATGAAGGTGCCGCTATTACTTTTGTAGGCTATAAAAATGGAGAAAATAATAGTTATTTGAATATAAACAATTCAATTTTTAAAGAAAATGGATATTTAAACGATGATGATCATACAGACGAAGGTGGAGCTATTTATTCATACTTTGCTGGAAATGTAACTATCACAAATTGTGATTTTGATTCAAACAAGGGAACAGATGGTGGTGCAATATATGCTAATGGTATGAACGATAATGATAACATGACCATTACTAATACCAATTTCTCAAATCATATGTTAAATGTTACAAATACATACATGGAATATTGTATTAACGGTGGGGTAATATACTCATATGACACTAATTTATTATTAAATTATACTAACTTTGATAATAATGGAGTGAATTTTCAAATAAATAATATAGATTACTTAGAATTTGAATGTTATGGTGGAGCCTTATATTATTATGGTGATGACCCATATTATTTAAAAGTAGATAATTCTAACTTCACATCCAATATGGGATTATATTATGGTGGAGCAATATATTCATATGGAAATTCCACAATTAACCACACAACATTCCTTAACAACCTAGCATATAATTTGGAAATTGGCGGAGGATCTGCAATTTACACAGAAGGTAGAGAAAATTGGATTGATAATTCATACTTCATATCAAATGTGGTGATAGAGGCTTCTAAAGACTCAGAGGAAACATTTGGAGCGATTGCACCTAGAAATAATAATGGAATAAATGTTACTAATTGTGTTTTCATAAATAACACTCCAGAAAGCTTCTTAATAAATAATAGTATTATTCATGTTAAGTTAATAGAAGAGTATCCATTCTATGAATATTATATTCCAAATTTTGCAAATGTAACCATATACATTGATGAAAGTAATGATGGTACCAATTATACTTTAACAACAGTTAAAAACGACGAAGGATATGATACCACATACGTTGTTGGATTTGAAGCTTCCAAGGATAGTTATCTAATTAAGATGGTTGTTACCCAAACTGAAGAATCACAGTATTATGAAATAGAAGAATTTGTCAATAATGTTTACTACTTTATAATGCCTCATGAATTTATCTTAACCGTTAATGCAAGTGACGTTAAGTATAAAAACAGTTCTGAAATTGAAGGAAACTTTTATTATACTAAGTCTGACGGAAGTAAGGTTTTCTTAGCCGATAAAGAAGTTGAATTGTACATTAATGGAACATTTATAGAAAATACTACTACAGACAGTAAGGGAAAATATTCATTTAAATATCCTGCCTATGTATTAGGTAATCAAGATGTTCTCGTAAAATTTACTGGAACGCTTTATTTAACCCCAATCAGTAATTCAACATCATTTAATGTTGAAGCTTTAAAAACTTCATTACAAGTATCTGCTAACAATTCAGTTAAAGTTGGAGAAACTGTAACCATCACTGGAAAACTAGTTGATGAAACAAATAATCCTGTAACAAATACAAAAATATCATTATACATTGACGATGACCTTGTTACAGTTTCAACAAACAATAAAGGTTCCTTCAATTACAAATATAAAACTAAAATAAGTGGACAAAACTATGTACTTGCCATGTACAATGGAGATTATGGATATGTCAATAGTTCCAGCAAGACAACATTTAAAACACTGAAATTAGATAGTTATATAAGTATTGCTGCTACCAACACTACTGAAAATAATCCTACCAAAATAAGTGGAATTTTAAAGGATATTAACAACAAAGCAATTGGTAACGCACAAGTAATTATTTATTCCAATGGAAACCAAATAGCAAACTTAACTACTGACAAAGATGGAAAATACTCCTATACCTACACTCTAAAAGGAACTGGCAAATATACCATTACAAGCACATTTTATGGTGATGACAACCACAATCCAATAACAAAAAATACCAAAATAACAGTTACCTCTCAAAAAACTCAGATTAACACCAAAATAACCGTCAAATCAGTAACTGCTAAAAATGGAGATAAAGTAACTCTCGAAGCTACCGTTAAAGATGTCAACGGAAAACCTATTAAAGAAGGTAAAGTATTATTTAAGGTTAATAAGAAAACCATCACTGATTCTAAAGGAAAAAGCAAATTTGTCTCAGTGAAAAATGGTAAAGCAACTTTAACATACACACCACCTGCAGGGTTATACAATAAAAAATCAGTTTTAAGTGCAACATACACTGGAACAAGTAATTATAACAGTTCAACTACCAATAATGGAAAACTTAATCTGATTAAACGAAATGTAAAAATCATATTTGATAAGAAAAGCATTGAAACTTTAGTATTCGATTCTTTTAATCTAAAAGCTAAAGTCAAAGATGAAAATGGTAAATTCATCAAATCAGGTAATGTAACGTTTAAAATAAACAGTAAGACAATCAAAGTAGTTTCTATAAAAAATGGCATTGCAACGTTCAAATATAAATTAACCAACCAAACAGGAAAAACTTACACAATAAGTGCTGTGTTCTCATCAAATAAATACAACAGAACTCAAAAGACAATTAAGTTAAATGTTTCAAAAATACCTACACAAATCAAAGCGAATAATATTAAAACTAGCAGCAATACATTTACATTAAAAGCAAAGGTTTTGAATTACAAAAATAAACTAGTTAAAACTACTTCCAAAGTGACTGTCAAAATCAATGGTCATACCTATATAAATAAGGTGAAAGTTTCAAATGGTAAAATTAACCTTAAGATTCCTAGTAAACTTAAGAAAGGAAATTATAAAGTAAATATACTATTTGGTGCAAACAGTTATTATAACTCCACTAGAAAAGATATTAACTTGACCATTACAAAGTAACTTTTTAAAACTTCAATTCCCCTTTTTTTGTTTTTCCCGTTTTAAACAATTTATTTTCTGAATTCTAAAAAGGCTTTCCTTTTCCAGATTTAATATTTTATGTTAGTTAGATATTTTGAACTAACTTTTTTTTCAAAAAATACAGTTATGTTAAAAACTTATAATAAATATTATCACACCTACATATTCAAATATCTTTTTTATAATTTTAAGATATGATTTAATTTTTTTAATTTTATGATTAATTAAATTATTTTAAAATAGTAAATTTGCTGTTATTTTAAATATATATTAAAGTATTTTATACCTTATTACAATACCAATTATTTTAATATATTTGTTAGAAAAACCTGAAAAAAATACTCTGATAAAAATACTAGAGAAAATCATTTTAAAAATATTGTACAAAAGTATAATATAGTGATTCTATTTGAAAATTTATACAGTATTTGTTGAACCAAAAACTCCAGGTAATATTGGATTTCTTGCAAGAACTATGAAAAACTTTTCTTTTAAGAAACTTATTCTAATTAATCCTTGTGAATTAGAAAATAGTGCTTACTATCAAGCAATGCATGCTAGAGAAATTGTACAAGATGCTTTAATTTATGACACTTTAGAAGAGTTTATTGAAGAAAAGAAAATAACATCAATTATTGGTACTTCTGGAACTCCAAGTGGAAGTTATAACATACCACGAATACCAATTACCCCTAGTGAACTTGGTGAAAAAATACGTGATGATGAAAATGTTGCAATATTATTCGGACGAGAAGGAGATGGACTAAGCAATCATGAACTTGAACTTTGTGACATTCTGGTTACAATTCCTACAAGTGACGAATACCCAATAATGAATATTACCCATGCTGCAGCAATAATCTTTTATGAAATATATACTAAAGAAAGAAACTATCCAATCGAAGATATGGACATTGCAGATTACGCGGATAAACAAGTTATAACACAATTATCAAATGAAATTATATCAAAACTTGATTATCCCGAACATAAAAGAAAAAATGTTGAAATTATTACTAAAAGAGTTATTGGAAGAGCATTCATAGCGGGACGTGAATTAAAAACATTACGTGGAACTTTAAATCGTATAAATAAGAGGATCGATAAATCTCATGAGGAATAACATATGGCAATACTAAGTGATATTGATATAAAAAAATATTTAGATGAAGGCAAAATTATCATCGATCCAATTAAAGATGAAAAACAAATCCAACCTTCATCAGTAGATTTAAGACTTGGAAACGAATTTAAAGGTTTTAAAATTAGTTCTAAACCTTTTATTGACCCATTTGATAAAACTAATTTAGAATCATACATGAATTCTTTTGAAATAAAAGATGATGAACCATTTATTATACATCCAGGAGAATTTACCTTGGCAACAACTTTTGAAAGTGTGAAAATTCCTGCAGATATCGTTGCAAGAGTTGAAGGTAGGTCTTCAATGGGCAGATTAGGTATAACCATGCACGTAACGGCAGGTTATATTGATCCAGGTTTTGAAGGAAATATTACACTGGAAATTTCAAATATTGGAAAAATGCCTGTTGCATTATATCCCGGCCAGAGAGTATGTCAAATAGTATTTGAAACTATGACTTCTCCTGCAGCCAAGCCATATGGTCATGAAGATAGGGATAGCAAGTATATGGGACAAACCGGACCTGAAGCCAGTAGAATTAAACAAGACTTCGACATAAAAAGTGGAGGCAAACAATGAGTAATGAAAAAGTAATGAGTATAGCAAAGAAAAGAGGAATATTATACCCATCATTTGAAATATATTCGGGAGTAGCAGGATTCTATGATTATGGGCCACTTGGTGGACTATTAAAAAGCAATATTATGAATCTTTGGAGAAAATATTATGTATTGCAAGAAGGATTCTATGAAATAGAAGCTCCTACAGTAATGCCAAGAAATACTCTCAAAGCATCAGGACACGTTGATAACTTCACTGATCCAATGACTCAGTGTAGTGAATGTAAAGAAGTTTTCAGAGCAGACCATGTAATTGAAGCAATCATAGACGATGATGTAGAAGGTTTGCCTGATGAACAATTAACAGAAATTATTAGTGAAAATAATATTACTTGTCCCGATTGTGGTGGAAAATTAGATGATGTACAAAGTTATAACTTAATGTTCAAGACACAAATCGGAGCAAGTGGAAAACAAGTTGGATACATGCGTCCAGAAACTGCACAAGGAATATTCATAGCATTCAAAAGAATCAGCAGATTTTATAAAGACAAACTGCCATTCGGTATTGTTCAACTTGGTAAATCATACCGTAATGAATTATCACCTCGACAAGGAGTAATAAGATTAAGAGAGTTTACACAAGCAGAGGCAGAAATATTTGTAGATCCTTCAGATAAAAGTCATAAATATTATAAAAATATTGAAGACGTTGAACTAAAACTTTTCAGCCAAAAAGAACAGATAAATAATGAAGAACCTATTGTTTGTAAAGTTAAAGATGCAATAGAAAAAGGTATCGTTTCAAGTGAAATGTTGATTTACCAAATTGTTATTGCAAGTGAATTCTTAAGTGATCTAGGAATACCATCAGAAATGATTAGATTCAGACAACACTTGCCTGATGAAATGGCCCACTATGCTATAGACTGTTGGGACGCTGAAGCATATACGGACCAATTTGGTTGGGTGGAAATTATTGGAATTGCTGACCGTACCGATTTTGACCTTAAATCACATATTAAACATAGTAAAGAAGATTTATCAGTATTTAAAGAATATGATGAAGCAAAAACAGTTAAAACCATTAAACCATCATTCAATATGAAAAAATTTGGACCAACATTCAAGGGAGACTCACCAAAAGCTAAAGAATTACTGGAAAATGCAGACCCTAAAACAATTCAAGAAGCATTTGATAATGAAGGAACATATAAGTTCTCTATTGGTGATAATGAATATGAAATTGATGAAACATTTGTAACTTTCGAAGAAAAGGAAGAAAAAATTAAAGGAGAACGTATTGTTCCCCACGTTATTGAACCTTCTTATGGTATTGACAGAATCACATATGCTACACTACTTCATTCATACACTGAAGATGTATCAGAAGAAGGAGAAAACAGAGCATACTTTAAAATTCCTGCAAAAATTGCACCTATTAAAGCTGCTGTATTCCCATTGGTTAACAAAGATGGTCTGCCAGAAATTGCTGAAGACATTGAAATTACTTTAAGAGAAAATGGATTTGTTACATCCATTGATACAAGCGGTACCATAGGCCGCAGATATGCACGTGCGGATGAAATAGGTATTCCCTACGCTATAACCATCGATTACCCTTCAAAGGAAGATAAAAAAGTGACAATACGTAATAGAGATACTTTTGCACAAAAAAGAATTTCTATCAACAAAGTCCCATTAGTTCTTGATCAACTGATTAAGGGACATATAGAATTTGAAGACATTGAAGAATGAGGCGAATAAGAATGATTATTGATGCACATTTACATGCTGATGCTAGACCTGTTGAAAACTTTAAAGATATGAACATTGCAGGAGTTGAAGCAATAGTTACATGTGCTTATGATTCTTTAGCAATGAAACAGTCCAATGTTTGCTTTGAACACTTTGATAAAATTGTATTTGATGAAGCAAAACGTGTAGAACCACACAACATCAAATTGTATTCTGCTGTTGGAATTCATCCTAGAGCTATTCCACAGGATTATATGAATGTTTTAAACCATTTAGAAGATTATCTTAAGTATGAACATGTCATTGCTATTGGAGAAATAGGTTTAGAAACTACTTCAGATTTAGAACAGGAAGTATTCATAAAACAATTAAAATATGCTGATGAAAACAATTATCGAGTTATTGTTCATACTCCACGCACCAATAAAGCAGAAGTAACAGAAACTATCAGCAAATTGCTTGATGAAAATATAAAACCGGAACTTGTTCAACTGGATCATATTGATTTTTCAATTATTGACCTGGTAATTGATAAGGGGTACAATCTTGGAATTACTGTTCAACCATTAAAAATGTCTGTTAATGATACTGTGAAAATGTTAGATGAATACGGATTTGAGAAGTTTGTTCTTGATAGTGATATGAGTCCCGCCCCTTCAAATCATATGTCTTTGCCTGAAACTAAACATGAATTAACTGTTGAAGGTTATAAAAAATCAGATATTGATAAAGTAATGTTTAAGAATGTTTCTAAATTTCATAAACTAAAGTTATAAAGAGAAATTCTTTATAATTACTATTTTTTTAAATAAATATAAAAAGAGAAATGATTAAAAAGTATTTTTATTTCTTATCCTTGTTTTAATAAGGTAATACTTTCTGGTGTTACTACAACAACATTTTTTGTACTTCCTAAAAGAACCACGTTTGCGTTTGTTGCTGATTTATATGTTTTTAGTTCAGAACCAACTTTTGCAAATTCTGCTGGTCTTCTTTCTTGAAGATATTTGAAATCAATGATTGCTGGAACTTCCGTCTTGTTTACGTTTTCTAATTCATTTGATAATTCTTTGATAGTTCTAACTTTAATTAATTTTATCATATCAACAGTTGTTAAATCTGGTGATATTGATTCATCATCTTCATCAGAATGGTCTACAATGATGTTGTAATCCTCATAATCATCATCATATGAATCTTCAATAGATGAGATAACATTGTCATCTATTACTCTTTGATCATCATCATAGTCTGGTTCCCTATTATTGCCACCATATTCTCGATCTATGGACTTTTTAACGTTTACTGTAAAATCTTTAAATGTGTTGCTCATTATTCATCACCCACATAGTCTAAAACTGTTTGAATCAAACGTTTTAAACCGCCATTTGAATCAGTGTGTATATCTACTGTAGGTAGGTTAAATTCGTTTTCAGTTTCTTCTAACGAATATTCAGGTTCATTTCTTCTGTTAATAGACAAAGCAATAACTTTTGTTGGTTCTACTGCTTCTATTGCACTAAGTTCAGCTTCAATTCCTATTGGTTCTCTGAATGGATGTTTTGGTCTGTGACATAAGACTACTGCATCAGGCATTGCTCCAAATAATATTGATGCTGACAATCCTTTAGGATGAGGGTTTCCAGTTTCTGTTAAACTAGATTGGCCTTCTACAAAAATAATGTCAGGATCTTCATTTTCTTCCATATATTTGATTGTTCCCATTACAGCTGCAGGTACATCCATTACAGATAAACTTCCTGCCCTAAAGTTAATATCTGTTGGACTTTCGAATCCCATTTCATCAGTAGAGAATATAATTGCCTTTAATCCCATTTCTTTGGCTATTTCTCCTAGTTTACGAGTTGTAGTTCTTTTACCACATTCTTGAGAAGTACCTCCAACAAAGATTACAGGTTTTTTATGAACATAAAAAATTTTTGGCAATACTTCTGTTACTTTTTCTGGAGCTGTTCCCATTACTTTTTCAACATTATCCAATCTAGAACTAATTTGTTTTACAATTACTCCTTTTTGATTAGCAAATTTAAGTAATGATGGATTTTCTTCCAATGGCAATGATCTGAAAGAAGTTACAACATTTTGTCCCAAATCTATTGCTTGGACGGCATATTTTAATGCTGCACCTTCTGCTCCTATAGGTAACATTATAGCAACGGATTTAGAATTAGTTTTTTCTATTAATTCTTTTAAATCTGAAGCTACAATATGGCCACAAAAATCTTTACCTTGTTTATCCTTTGAATCATCCAAGAAACCTGCTGTTTCAACTCCAGTGAAATTTGAGAACTTTTCTCCCCCTCCACCGGCACCAATAATTATAAAAGGACTTAACTCTTCCAAATCCTTACTTGATGTAATTGAATTCAAAAATAATCACTTCTCCAACAAATAAATTTAAATAATTATATTATATTTCTATTATTACTTTTATTAACTATATAATTTAAATGCTATGTTTTACATCAATAATATTTACTTGTAAATTGAAGCAAAAATGATAATTTATAAAAAACAATAATATTGAACTTTACTAAGAAAAAAAAGATTTAATAAAAAAATTTCAAAAGAGTTTTTAAATTCTTAACAATAAATAAAGGTTATTAAATAATAAAATCTACTTAGAAGTTTAATTCTAAATTAAATAAGAAAAAAAGAAGAGTATTAATTGAATTAATACCGTATTTTACCAATATGACGAGTACTTCCTGGATCTTCACCATTGAATATGGATAAATGATAAATAAACCATTCTAATGGTACTATTAATGCAAATGGAGTTAATAAAGCATTTATATCTGAATATTTTGTTGAATCGAAAATTATGTTATTTACTTCTAAACCTTCACAGAATTCAACAGCCCTAAGGGTAACTTGATCATATTCTTCACCAGATTTGAGGAAGACTACAGTTACACCTTTTTCTACACGTTCAATTAGTCCGTGCCTAAATTCACCAGCATAAACTGGACATGCATGTTTTAATGCTCCTTCCATGAACATAGTCATTGCCAGTTTATATGCCAAACCAAAGTTTATTCCACCACCCATACAGTAGAATAAATCAACATCTTTGTGTTTTTGTGCTAATGCTTTAGATTCCTCTTCTGTTGATGTTAATAACTCTTCAATTAAATCAGGTACTGTGTATAATTGTTCAAGAACTTCTTTTGATTTATCTGTTTTAATCATGTTAAAGAATATTGCGTATAAAGCAAATAATTGAGTTACATAAGTTTTTGTTCCTAAAATTGCTTTTTCTTCCTCACATAATGTTATTATTGCTTCATCTGCTTCCTTAGCCATTGAACTATCTGCAACATTTGTTATGGATACTGTTTTTAAACCATATTCTTTTGCTTTTTTAAGTGCTGTTAATGTGTCAGAAGTTTCACCAGATTGAGAAGTAACAATCATCCCCATGTTACTATTTTCTTCTAAGTATTGGTGTTCAACAAATTCAAAACCTGTTTGAACATCTATATCAATATTTGAGATGGATTTCACTGCATCCCTAATTGTATAACAAGTGGAAATAGAACTACCACATCCAATCAAAAATATTTTATCTAAGTTACTAAATTCTTCTGCAATAGATTCCATGTGTTCTTTTTCGGAGTCTATTGTACGTCTTAAGGAAATTGGCTGATCCATAATTTCTTGATACATTTCATATTCCATTGACATTTCTCCTTTAATCGTTGTATATACTAAATGAAATATCTCTATTAACTCCATTATTCATAAGATAATTACATCAATATAATATATATTACTTTGTAATTATCTTTATTTAAAATTATCATTTTTTTAGAAGGTATTTTTTCTAAAAATATTAGATGATTTTAATCTTTAGATAAGAAATAAAAATTTTAAAGAATAAAAATAAGAATATGAAAATAACAAATTTAATTGAGGGCAGTTTCGTTTCTAGACCAAATCGATTTACGGTAGAATTTAGAATAAATAATAAAAAACAAGAGCTTGCTCATTTACATGATCCTGGAAGATTGAAAGAGTTGTTAATACCAGAAACGAAGATACTGGTAAGATATGTTGAAGATTATAAGAAAACTAATAGAAAAACAAAATATGATATGATTGCAGTAAAAAATGATGATGACTGGGTACTCTTAAACAGTAGCTTCCACAACAAGATAGTTCAAGAATTTATTGATGAAAAGAAAATTCAAAAATTAGAAGAGTATCATGTTGAAAGGGCAGAATACACATATGGAAACAGCAGATTAGATTTTTTATTAACTGATAAAAATAATGAAAAAATGTTTCTTGAAGTTAAAGGATGCACATTAAACATTGATAAAACAGCAATATTTCCAGATGCTCCTACAAAACGTGGCACAAAACACGTGGAAGAACTTATTCAAATTAAACAAGAAGGATATGAAAGTACAATTGTTATACTAATCTTACATAATAAATCAGAAGAATTTACTCCAAATTATAATACTGACCCTGATTTTAGTAGAAGTTTGGAAAAAGCATATCATGAAAAAATTAACATATTACCCGTACACACTCATACTTTTTTCAAAAACAACACGTTAACAGTTACCTATGATAAGATAATAAATTTAGTTTTAAAACAAAAATAACAATAAAAATGATATTAGATGAAAATAATATATTATAATAATAAAACATTAAACAATTATTTTATTAAAGTTTATTAACTGATATATATGGCAGATAGAATCATAGCGGGTTATAATTTATATAAGGAAGATGCCGTGATTGTAGAACATTACGAACCTAGCCATATTATATTTAAAGTAAAAAGTAAAGATGATTACTATATAGTTTCCATGATTTACGGTTATTGGAACTGTGATTGTGCAGATTATACTTATAGAAATCAAAGAGAACCTGGAAGTTTTTATTGTAAACATTTGCAAGCAGCACAATTCAAACTACTGGATATACTTAAAAAAGATGATGATTAATAATTTTAGAGGATTCGAAAATGAAAATTGAAGAACTATTAAAACCTTGCCCAGAATGTGGTTCTAGAGACAAAACTCAACACAGAGATTTTGAAAAAGAATTTTTAGCATATGGTGCTAATGGAGAATTAAAATGTACCAATTGTGGCTACATATTCATTACACGAGATGAAGCTATAGACATGAGAAGATCTGAAGAAAAAGAATTAAAAGATAATGAGGAATAAGGAGTTTTTTTATGATTATACAGGAATATTGTATGTATTGTGGAGCATGTGCAGGAGTATGCGTAGCTGATGCAATAGATGTTCAGGAATTAAAAATTGTTATTGATGATGAAAAATGTACTAAATGTGGATTATGTGTGAAAGCATGTCCGGTAAGTGCATTAAGTTTAGAATAGGTGATTGTATGGAATACACTACAGACATATTAGTAGTAGGTGCAGGTCCATCTGGTTCACTGGCTGCTAAAGAAGCTGCTTTACATGGTGCTGAAGTATTATTAATAGATTTAAAATCTGAGATAGGTTCACCAAAAAGATGTGCAGAAGGAGTTTCAAAACAAGGACTTATTGATTTAGGCATTCAGCCAGATTCAAGGTGGATTGCAAGAAACTCAGATGGTGTACGATTAGTTTCTCCGGATCAGACAAGTGTATGGTTAAGTGAAGACAAAATTGATTTGCCTGAATCTGGATATGTTCTTGAAAGAAAAGTATTCGATAAACATATGGCAATGGATGCGGCACGTGCAGGTGCAAAAATAATGATTAAAACACGTGCAACCTCTCTTGAAAGAGTTGACGATGGAATTATTGTAACTGCAGAAAGAATGGGAGAAGAAATAAAAATACATGCACATATAGTTATTGCTGCCGACGGACCTGGTTCAAGAATAGGAAGATGGGCAGGTCTTGACTGCAATACAAAATTTGATAATATGGAATCCTGCATACAATATGAAATGGCAGGACTTGAAATGGAAAACAACCATGTTATCCAGTTATACTTTGGAAGTGTAGCTCCTGGTGGATACACATGGATTTTCCCAAAGGGTGAAGATATTGCAAATGTTGGCATTGGTGTGCTAAAAACACATACTGACAAAACGGCAAAAGAACATCTTGATGAATTTATTAAAAACTGTCCAGAAACCCAACATGCACAAGCTGTAGAAGTAAATGTTGGTGGAGATCCCGTTGGTGGACTTATCAAAGAACGTGTTGGAGATAACATATTAATTGTTGGAGATGCTGCTGGCTTTGTAAATCCTTTAACTGGTGGAGGAATCAATAGTGCATTGGAATCTGGTGCATATGCTGGTATAGTGGCTGCAAGCGCAATAGATGATGGAAATTACAGTAAAGACAATCTTAAAGAATATGTAAAATTGACCGATGAACACATTGGAAAAAATTACGATAAATATAAAAAGGCTAAGGAATATCTATTATCTTTAAGTGATGATGAATTAAATGAGATAGCACATGAATTCGTCAAAACGGATATAGATGAAATCAGTCCGAAAACTTTAATTAAAATACTTATTAAAGTTTCACCTAAAGCATTGCTTAAATTAGGTAAATTATTCTAATTTACTTTTACTTTTTTTGAATAAACTTTTTTTAAATCGAGCAGATAAAATGAAAAATAGTAAAATACCTTGTATAACCGAATTGTCACTTCATAGACCAGAAGTAGTTAGATGGCAAGAAAGAATGAAATTGTTAGAACCTTATACTGATACTATTGTAGTACTACCATGCAGTATGAAAAAACCTTATTCTCAATCAAAGTCACATACTCTTTTTAAAAAGTATACTAAAGGATTGCAGGAAGTTATACTTACATCCCCATTTGGTATTTGTCCTAGAGAAATGGAAAAAACTTATCCTATTCAATCTTATGATGCATCAACTACTGGTGACTGGTCTGAAGAAGAGATTATTACCTCAGGTAATTGTTTAAAAGAATACGTTAAAGATTGTAAAGTTATTGCCCATGTATCTGGTGGATATAGGCAGGCCTGCGAATCTGTACTTGACAATGTTGTGTATACCTGCGAAGATGGTAATACTCGTTCATATGAATCTTTAAATAATCTTAAAGAAGAAGTTAAAAAAGCAAATAAAGTATCTAACAGTCATCATAAAATTCATGATTTACGTTCTATTGCAAGATATCAGTTTAACACTAAACGTGCAGATAAATTAATTCCAAAGAATACTAAAACTCATGGTAAATTTAATACTAGAATCATGTCAAATAAAAAACAGCTTGCTACTTTACACTTTGAAACAGGGTTATATACTTTGAATTTGCCTGCAGGTGAAATATTAAAGGAAGAAGAAATTAATAGAGTATTCATTAGTTTTGATTTGAAAACCAGTACCCTATTTACTCCCGGTATTGATGATGCTGACAGCAATATTATTCCTAATGACGAAGTTGTTATAATTAAGGATGATGAAGTTGTTGGTGTTGGTAAAGCTATGATGAATGGTGAAGAAATGGTAAGATCTTCTAAGGGTATTGGAGTAAAAGTTAGACATCAGATAAGATAAGTTTTTAAAATTACATAAGTATATTAAATAATAAATCCAAATAAATATTATAGTTATGAATGGAGAGAATATAAATGACAGAATTAAAACAAGAAATTAACGATAAATTAGCATTAATAGCAGACCCTCATATGGGTATCAGTATAGTTGATATGGGACTTGTCCAAGAAATTGATGTGGACGAAGCAAATAAAAAAGCTAACATTACAATTTCACCAACTAATCCAGGTTGTATGAGTGTTGCAAACATTGCAATGGCTGCTAAATTAGAAGTCGAAAAACTTGATGGAATTGATAAAGCAGAAATAACTGTTATCAACCATATGATGGCAGACACAATTAATGAAATGGTTAATAAAGAAGAATAATCTTATTAACACTCTTTTAAAACTATTTTTTTTGTAAAATATTAACCATAAAGTATATATATTAAGGGACTACAATATAATAATAGTTGCTTGTACAGTAACATAAGACTTATTTTATGAAGGGCGCGTGGCTCAGCTTGGTTAGCGCGCACGGCTGATAACCGTGAGGTCCTGGGTTCGAATCCCAGCGTGCCCATTCAATTACTAATTTTAAAAAATTTAGATTAATCCATATTTGTTAATATGATAGTCCAATAGCTTATTTTTGTTAAAATTAAGATTAAAATGTCACATATTTAAATTAGAATAAAGTAAAAATAGTAATTTTAAATAACTGTAAATAAATGTTTTAGAAAAAAAAAGTTTGTTGAAGAATTATTAAAGTAATTATTCATCTTCCAGTTCTTGAAGTAAATCATTCCAAGTATCTACTGTTTCTTTTGCTGCTTCTTCTGTTAATACTTCTATAGCGTATCCAGAATGTATTAGGACATAATTTCCAATATCGGCATCAACAAGATCCAATTTTGCTTCTTGTTTTACTCCACCAAAATCACAAGTAGCAATATTATTATTTATTTCTAAAATTTTTGCAGGTGCTGCTATACACATTATAAACTCCTCCTCTCAATATTCCATGATTAAATTATTATTATTTATCAGTATTTTTTATTTAATATTGGTTTAATATTTATATCATATAATATTTATAGATAAGTGAAATATCCGAAAATTAATTAAATTTGATAAAAAATCATATAAAATTATTTTTAGAAAAGAATAAGAGTGTTGGAATAAATTCAATTTTTTAAATTTTTGTAATACTTTTTAAATATTTTTATTATATCTCTTTTTATGTTCAATGCTGTCAAGTTAATGTTCAATTTGTGTGACTGTTTTTTTGTGAATTATTTTTTTTTAGAAAGATCTTTTGTTGTTGTCTGTGAATTTGTGTCCATAGTCTACAGGTTCTCTGTTTGTTGATTTTCTTTCTTCTT
>JAFRMD010000084.1 GCA_017430835.1 Methanosphaera sp. | reverse complement strand
TAAATTATTGTTTATCTTAGTGTTTAGTTCAATTTTTTGATCTATTTTTCTTAAAGTATCCACTAATCTTCTTTGGGTATCTAAATCATAATAAGGAATTAAAACATCAGCAATATCTTTAGTATTCACAACTCCTTGAACAGAACCACCAACCATGGCCTTCAATTGTTTTTGAACATGAATACTATTAATCATATAATATAAAAAATATTTATCAGCTATTTCATCATTTGTTTCAACTATAACTACATTCAAACATTGAGCTTTAAAATTTTCAGTCCATAGAGAAGCTAACCCATTATTTCCATGTCTTGCTATTAAAATATCACCATAATGTAATTGAGATTTTTCATATTTTTCATAGAATTCTTTTGTAACATATTTTAGATTGGATAAATTAATTCCGGAATTAGTAAGATTTGTGGTTCTAATCATAGGATATCCTTCATCAGAATTACAATAATCATTATTACACGAACCAACAAAACCTACTTTAACTCTATTTGTTAAATCTTTTAAAGGAATCATTTGACCATTTTTAAAATTCATTCATAACACCTCTAAAAATAAAGATTTGGTATTATTGGTAGTATCCTATTTTTGTTAGGTTACTTTTTATTTCTTCTTCTAATCTGTGTGATTCTTCGAATAGTTCGTCTAGTTCTGTTGTCAGTGTTTTCATTTTTTCTTCAAATGGTATTCCATCGTCTTCTTCTGGTTTGAATCCTACGTATCTTCCTGGTGTGAGTATGTAATCTTGTTCTTTTATTTCGTCTAATGTCGCTACTTTGCAGAATCCTTTTTCATCTTCTAGTGTTCCTTCTGTGTATTTGTTGTATGTGTCTGCCATTAGTTGGATGTCTTCATCTGTTAGTTCTCGTAATTTTCTTGTTACCATTGTTCCTAGTTCTTGTGCATCTATGAACAATGTTTTACCTTTTTGTTTTTTATTTTTGTTTATGAACCATAAACTTACTGGTATTCCTGTTGTGTAGAATAGTTGTGTAGGTAGTGTAATTATTGCATCAACTAAATCATCTTCTATTATGGCTTGTCTTATTTTTCCTTCACCACTTGTGGTGGATGATAACGATCCATTTGCTAGTACTAATCCAATTTTTCCATGTGCTGATAAATGATGTATCATGTGTTGCATCCAGGCATAATTTGCATTACCTTTTGGTGGTATTCCATACTTCCATCTTTTATCATTTTTTAGTTCATTTTGTCCCCAATTTTTAAGGTTAAATGGAGGGTTTGCCATTATATAATCTGCTTTAATTAAAGGGTGTAAATCGTTATGGAAAGTATCATCAGGATGTTCTCCTAAATTTGCTTCTATCTGTCTAATTGCTAGGTTCATTTTTGCCATTTTCCATGTGGTTGAATTAGATTCCTGACCATAAACTGAGATTGCATCTATGTTTCCACTGTGTTTTTCAATGAATTTGGATGATTGAACAAACATTCCACCGCTGCCACAACATGGATCATATATGCGTCCTTCAAATGGTTTTAATATTTCTACAATTGTTTTTACAATACATGCGGGGGTATAGAATTCTCCAGCTTTTTTACCTTCTTGTTCTGCGAATTGTCCTAGACAATATTCATATGTACGGCCAAGTATGTCTTTTTTATCTCCTTTAGTTGACATTTCAATGTTGTTAAAGATATCTATGACTTCACCTAATTTTTTTGAGTTTATATCTTTGTTTGAGAATTTTATTGGGAGGACGTCCTTTAGTTCGGGATTATTCTCTTCTATTTTTCTCATAGCTTCATCTATGGTTTTTCCATTATCTGCTTTAAATGAATGTTCTTCAATTACTTTCCATCTAGCTTCTTTTGGTACATAAAATACTCCTTCACCTTCATAAAAATCAGGATCTTCTTCGAATCCTTTTCCATCTTCTATTAATTCATCATATCTTTCTTCAAATTTGTCTGATATATATTTTAAGAAGATTAATCCTAGTATTATATGTTTATAATCTGATGCATCTAGATTACCTCTTAGTGCATTTGCTGCGGCCCATATTTCTTTTTCAAATCCAATTTCTTGTGTGTTTTCTTTAACCATTATTACTCACCTTTATATTTCTGTTAAATTATCTGCCCAATTTTCACATTGTCTAATTATAAATTCCATTGCTTCATCTCTACCTTTAGGTGGATAGTCATATTCTTTTAATAAACTTTTTATAATCATTTTCATTTTTGCTCTGGCTTTTTTCTTTTTTCTCCAATCTATTGTTTGGTTCTTTCGCAGTTTATCTGTTAACTCTTGTGTCATTTTAATAAGGGTGTCATCTGTATAAAAATCTTTAATTCCTTCTGGTTTTACTATTGCGTAATAAAATGCTTCTTCATCTTCATTTAATCCTAATTCATTTCCTTCTTCTTGTTTTCGTTTAATTTCTTTTGCTAATTCTATAAGTTCTTGTATTACTTCTTCATTGGTTATATGTCCGTTAATATATTTATTCATCGATTTTTTAAGAAGTTTGCTGAACTCTTCTGATTTAATAATGTTTTTACGTTTATATCCTCTAATTTCATCATTTAATAATTTTTCTAATAATTTAATGCTTATGTTTGTTTCAGGTTGTTGTTGTAGTTTGCTGAGGAATTTTTCATCGAATATTGAAACTTCTTCTCCGACATCAGAGAATATGTTGATTACTCCGTCACTTTTTATTGATTGTTTAAGTAGTTCATTTATTTGTTCATTTATTTGTTTAATTGATAATTGGTCACTTTTTTCAATTTTGATAAGAATACCTCGTATCGCTTCAAAGAATGCTGCATCAATTCTTTCTTCTTCTTTTGCTACGCTACTACATAAACTAAGTGCTTGTTTAAGTTTAAGTGTTTGTCTTAAAAATTCATCAATACCTTCTTTTTTATTTTTTTCTTCAATAAAGTTCACTGCACCAGTTAATACTTTCGAACATTGTAATGGAGTTCCATTGAAGAATAATGAATAATCATAACCATATATTGAATCATGACAGATGGATAGTTGAGTAAGAAATTCAGGATATGCTTTTTCTGACACATCCATGTTTCCAAAATTTTGTATGTCTCTTACTGTGTATTCTGACATTGCTTTTTTAAGTGCTGAAGCAATTGCTATATAATCTACTATTAAACCTCCTTCTTTACCAGGAAAAACACGATTTACTCTAGCTATTGCTTGCATTAGGTTGTGCCCATCCATTGGTTTATAAATATACATTGTAGATAATGATTCCACATCAAATCCTGTTAACCACATATCACGCACGATAACAATTTTAAATGGGTCTTCTGGATCTTTGAATCTATTTTCTAATTCTTGTTGGTATGATTTTGTTCCAATAATATCTTTCCACTCTTCTGGGTCGTTGTTAGATGAGGACATTACAACATAAATTTTATCTTTCCATTCGGGACGTAAATCTAATATTTTTTTATATATTTTTATTGCAATATCTCTGTTATATGCTACAAACATTGCTTTTCCAACTACTTCATATTGTCTGAAATTTTCGTAATGATAAATCATATCTTTACATAATGTATCTATAGTAGTATCATCACCAAGTATTGATTCTAAACGGCTCATTTGTCTTTTACTTCGTTCTATATTATATTCTGTAGCTTTTAAAGATAATTCTTCATATCTATTGTCAAGTTCTTTTAGGATTTCTTCATCAAAATTTAATTTAACAACTCTACTTTCATAATGTATTGGTACAGTAGCTTTATCATCTACAGATTGAGTCATATCATAAATATCGATATATTCTCCAAAGACTTCGATTGTATTTTTATCTCGTTTAAATATAGGAGTTCCTGTAAATCCTATGAATGTGGCATTGGGTAAGGCATCTCTTATTTTACGAGCAGTACCTACTCTAAGTTCAACACCTCTTTTTGTATGAACTGCTTTTTCAGTAAATCCATAGTGGCTACGATGTGCTTCATCAGCTATAACTACAATATCACTTCTATTGCTAAATGGCTCGTCTGTTTCTTCAAATTTTTGTATTGTTGTGAAAAAAATACCATTAGATTGTCGATTATTTAATAATTCTTTTAAGTTTTCTCTACTTTCTGCTTGTACTGCTTTCTGTCGTAAAAAACTTTCACATTTAATAAATTGATTAAATAATTGATTATCTAAATCATTTCTATCAGTTAATATGATAAATGTTGGGTGATTTAGTATTTGCTCAAGAAGATGAACATAAAAAACCATGGATAATGATTTACCACTACCTTGTGTATGCCAAAATACTCCAGCTTTTCCTGTTTTGTCTATAGCATCTAACGTTCGTTGGACTGCTTTCTTAACTCCAAAATATTGGTGGTATCCTCCTAATATTTTCTTTTTTTCTGTAGGTGTATTAGAGTATAGTGTGAAATTTTTTATAATATCCAATAGTCTTGATTTTTCAAACATACCTTCAAATAGAACATCAAATGATGCATATTGTGTGTTTTCATAGTTTCCATCTACACTTTTCCATTCCATGAACCTATCTTCATTAGCAGTAATTGTGCCTGCTTTAGACATCGCTTGATCACTAATCACACAAAAAACATTGTAATAAAAAAGTGTGGGAATTACCTGTATATAATTTCTTATTTGATGATATCCATCACTAGTATCAACTTCTTCTCTACTAGGTGATTTCAATTCAATAACTACAAGTGGTAATCCATTAATAAATACAACAATATCTGGGATTTTTGTTTCTTTGTCTATTACAGTCCATTGTCTGATAGCTGTAAATTGGTTATTGTCAATGTTATCAAAGTCTATTAATTTAACAATTTCTCCTCTACTTTCATTATCTACAATATACTCTGCTTTAACACCATTCTGAAGAAAATCCATAAATTTATCATTTTTACTTTCAAGACTACCAGCCTCTAAAGTTTGAATAGTGTGTAATGCATCATCAATAGCTTCTTCAGGTACTTCTTTGTTAATGTTGTAAATATTTTCCAAATCACTCATAAAAAATGGATTGTGTTCATCTCGTATTATTTTTGTGTATTTTTCAGTTTTATAACAATAACAATTATAATCCAATTCTTCAAATAATTCTTGAATAGCATTTTCAAAATTATTTTCTTGATATTTTGTATTCACCATAGTATCCCCTTTTTATTATTTGATGAAATTTAAGAATTTCTGTTTATTTCTATATTATTATTTTTTTAAACTAACTTATAATAACTACTTCGAATCTAAATTCATTATTGTGAGTATATTCACATGAATGCTTTCTTCCAAAGTCACTTGTTACCACATATACTTCATCTCCTCTCTTAAGTTCTAGTGGTATTTTATCAATTGGTTTATGTAGCATATTTGCTATAATTTTTGAGGTAATGCTACTTTTTGCATTTTTAATATTTTTCTTAAATACCTGTTTTTTAATACATTTTGGAGTTAATGTGTATGAAGGATCCCTTATCATATCTAATGTGAAATGATCTGTTACATATCTCATAATTACCACCCGTTATATTACAGTTAATTTTTTATAATAATAACTAACATGATTATTAAACTTACTACTTTCTATTAAGTATGCAATATCTCCTTTTTCTAACATTATACTAATCCTATTTCTAGGAATA
The DNA here is from genome assembly GCA_017430835.1 of Methanosphaera sp. The sequence goes on along the minus strand of JAFRMD010000084.1, from coordinate 6,151 downwards.
CCCAAGTGCTCTGCTAAATTATGGTGACCAACAACGGATATACAATTATCCTTTTCTCTTAATACTTCATCTTCAAATACCATCTTCACGTTTATAGATAAATTTGAACCTTTTTTAATCATTTTAGTACTAAATGCATTTATAATATACTTCATACAAATCACCCTCATGAAAAAAGAGATATTAGAGAAGTTATAACTGATTCAATAACTCTTCAATCTCTTTATTTAATTTATTTATCTTATTTTGATTTTCTTTATTCGTTTTACGTAATTGGTTAAGATTAATCACATCATAATCATCTTCTTCTGGTCTAAATCCCACATATCTTCCGGGAGTTAACAGGTAGTCTTGTTCTTTAATGTCATCAATTGTTGCTACTTTGCAGAATCCTTTTTCATCTTCTAGTGTTCCTTCTGTGTATTTGTTGTATGTGTCTGCCATTAGTTGGATGTCTTCATCTGTTAGTTCACGTTGTTTACGTGTTACCATTGTTCCTAGTTCTCGGGCATCGATGAATAGTGTTTTTCCTTTTTGTGTTTTGTCTTTGTTTAAAAACCATAGACTTACCGGTATCCCTGTTGAATAGAATAATTGTGTTGGCAATGTGATTATTGCATCAACTAAGTCATCTTCTATTATAGCTTGTCTTATTTTTCCTTCACCACTTGTGGTGGATGATAACGATCCATTTGCTAGTACTAATCCTATTTTTCCACGACTTGAAAGATGGTGTATCATGTGTTGCATCCATGCATAATTTGCGTTACCTTTTGGTGGTAGTCCATACTTCCATCTTGAATCATCTTTCAGTTTATTTTGTCCCCAATTTCTTAAATTAAATGGTGGACAAGCAATTATGTAATCTGCTTTAAGTGTTGGGTGTAAATCATTACTGAATGTATCCATGGGTTGTTCTCCCAAGTCCACATCGATGTCGTGTATTTTGATATTCATTTTTGCTATTTTCCATGTTGTAATGTTGATTTCTTGTCCATACATGGAGATATCATTTATATTTCCACTATGTGTTTCTATAAATTTTGATGATTGTACGAATATTCCACCACTTCCACAGCATGGATCATATACTCTTCCTTCATTTGGCTGTACTATGTTTATTAATGAATCTACAATTGATGTTGGGGAATAAAATTCTCCAGATATCTTTGCTTCCTGTATTGATATTGCTTTCAAACAATCATCGAATGTTTTTGGTAGAGTGATTGTATCGGTGATATCTATTTGTGCTAGTAATGTTATTAGTCTACTCAAAATGGGTTCTATGGTTTTATTTGCATATGTTGGTCTGTTGGTTATCTTAAGTTTGGGATAGCATATATGTTGTATGGCTCGTTCGATAAGATTGCATTGATCGAAGGTATTTGGAGTATTAACTAAAGTGTCCCATCTTTCATTTTTAGGTATATAATCTATCCCTTCTCCAAGGTAAAAGTCAGGGTCTTCTTCGAATCCTTCATTTTCATCCAATAATTCTTTAAATCTTTTTTCAAATAGGTTATTTACATGTTTAAAGAAGATTAGTTTTAACACTAGCTCTTTATATTCATTCAAATCTAAGCTACGTCGTAATACTTCAGATTCATTGAGGAATAATTCTTCAAAGGTTATTTTAGTCATGGTTATCACCAATTATTTTATTAATTATTGATATTTTCATATTTTTATCATTCATTATTTGTTTTTGATTGGTTTTTATTCTTAAATCAATCAAATTTGCAATTTTAGCATATTCTTCCTGTTTTTCACTGTTTGGTAAGATTATTTTTAGGTTTTTCAGTGTCTTGGTATTTATTTGTGGAATCATACTTTCATTTGCTATGATTTGTAATGTTTTTTGTATTGTCGGATATTGTAGGAAGTTTTCTAGATATGTTGGGCTATATGCATCTTTAGTTCTAATTATTGCGAAGGAATGGCTTACTATTAACCCAGTTTCATTTGTTATTCGTTTACCTAGGGGAGTACCTTGTAATTTATAGATGATGTCGTTTTCTTGAGTTAAATATTTATTATCTATTTCTTGATTGGCTTCTACTATTTCTGGGATAATCTCTGTATATTCATCGGTTATTGATTTATGGATAATTGCTTGTTGGGGTATGGTTTTACCTTTTTCAAACCTTGTAAGTCTAACTCCTGTGATTACATCTGCAATTTCACCTAATTTTTTAATAGTTATTTCATTTTCCATGTTCACAACTCCTTCACATATGTGATTTTTATTATTTTTCAGGCACCTATGTTAGAGGTCAAATTGATTTTGAACTCTATATTATTATCTATTGTCCATACTATATAAAGGTTTCAATTCAAAATTATTTTGAACAATATCTTTCTTGTATTATTTGGTTCAAAATCTAATTGAACTTCGTAAATAATTTTTATAAATTTATTCTATTTTGTTAATATTTTCAAAAACAATTTGAACTAGGTAGAAGTCTCTTTTTTAAAAATTAAATTTTTTAAAATTTTCTCTTCGTTATATGGGAGTATAGCGAAGCTAAATATTCATTAAATTTTATCGTTTATTAAGAGGTATGTTCGATATTATATCATTAAATTAGACTATTTAATAATTTACCATCAGTTGTAATACCAGTACTAATGGGATAATGGACTAATACTAAGTATAATATTGATTTAGATGAAATTTGTTAATAAAAAAAGATAAATCGTGGAGAAGTGTAATCTCCACTTCAAACTAATTATTTTATAGTTTATTATTAAGTTATATCCAATACAATTAAAAGGATGATATGTTGTAAATTGCTTGTATGAGTATATATTTTTATGATTTTACAACAGTCATTGTAGTATTGCTTGTTAGTTTGTCATAACCTGATGCTGTAAATACAGCTTCAATGTTGTAAGTTCCTGCTTTAAAGGATTCGGGTATGGTGTAGTCTACACTAGCTTCACCATTAGGGTCTACCTTAGCATAGATAACTTTACCGTTAGCGTCTTTTACTGTTTTACCATTTACTTTAAAGACAATTTTACCGATAGTGATTGCTTTGTCACCAGCCGTTACTTTAGCTTTAAGTGTTACTGTGCTTCCTGTTTGTACGTCACTTGTCATTGGGGTTATGATGAGTGCTGCTTCAGGAGTTGCTACTGTTATGTTTGTTTTTTCGCTGGTTAGTTTTTCACACTGTGTGCTTCCTGAGTATACTGCTTGTATACTGGTGCCTTCTTTTGCCCAGTCCTCTGGTACAACGTAGTTTTCGATTGTAGCTACACCATTTACTACTTTTGCATAGATTACTTTACCATTAGTGTCTTTTAGTGTTTTACCGTTTACTTTGAAGGTTACTTTACCTTTGTTTATCGTGTTTACTAGTTCTCCGTCGTTGTATATGCTAGCTGTGATTGTGGCTGTTTGTCCTGCTGTGAATGTTGTTGTGTCTATTATGAGTATATTTTCTTTTGGTTTGTTGTTTCCTATCGTGTTGCTTTCAGGGTTAAGGTTTACTGATGCATCACCAAATGTGGTTTTTGCTACTAAGTAGTTGTTTGTAATTGTATTGTTGCTTCCTTTTCCCGTGATGGTGTATTCTGCATTGTTTGTTATGTTGTTTTCTGTGAAGTTAATGTTGTTACCTTCGATGTTGACTTGTCCTGTGATATTATTTGTTTTGAATGTTATGTCTGATGTATTTGTGGTTATGTTAATCTTATTGATATTGTTATTGGTTACTGTAGTATTTGCATTTAATGCATTATATGTGTATAATTGGTTTAGGATATTGTTGTTTTCTATTTTAATATTGCTTGTACGCATGATTGCTAAGTCATAACAGGTGTTGTTTGTTATTATTGAATTGTTAGTAGCATATATTTCTCCTAATTCTACATAATTGTTATAGATATAGTTTCCTCCGCTAATTCCGCATCCGCTGTATAGTTTGTTGTTGCTGACTGTGTTGTTTTCTGTGATGATGGCACTGTCTTCTGAGTAGTCTCCGTCTTGTCCACTACCCCATTGGATAGCTACTCCTCCACCAGTATAGTTTATAATATTTCCATCGAATATGTTATCACTTCCTGCTAAACAGAATCCGATACATACTCCTGATTCTTCTTCTGGTCCTATTATGGTGTTGTTTAATATTTTGTTGTGGTGATTTACTTTTTGTCCTGGTGTTACTACTGTTCCATATGTTGTTAAGTATATGAGATTTCCATTTCCTCCACCACCAACGACTGTATTATTTATAATATTACAATAATTAGCACGGAGTACAACACTACTACTTCCACCATTATTACGCGTGTAAATATAACTGTTTTTCAATGTTACATTTTCACCACTAATAGCTGTTTGACCTAAACCTGTTCCAATACGTGAATCATTTACAATGTTTGTTATGTTATCACATGTACTATTAGATTGAATAAAACATTGCGTGTTAAATAATGTTAATCCGGTTACATTAGCATTTCTGTAAGTTACTTGACTAATATTTTCTATTCTTCCATCATTGGTGGATGTTATAACATTAACATTTTCAATTTTTAAGATATGATTTTCATTTGGTTTGTTTATTGTTCCTTGGAAGTCAAGAATATCTCCAGGATTAATTAAAACATCTTGACTAAGACCAAAATACACACTTAATGTTTTATTATTAATTATATGAATTTTAGGGTTATATACATAATTTTCAGGTAAATTATCATAATAAATTTGACCTAAGTTAGTGATATTTCCATTGATTATTTCACTATCAGAATCAATAAATAATACGCCATTATTTTCAAGCCAGTAATCATATCTTTCATCAACATTTATGCTTGAATTTATAATAGTTAAAAAACCATAATTATTATCAAATCCAGCGGTTATATTACAATTTTCAAGTGTTATCTGTCCAATAAAATTATAAATTTTATCTATATTCTCATCTTTAATAGTATAATTTCCATTTATAGTGGAAAGATATGGTAAAACTCTTGTAATATTATCAGTAATTATTATTCCATAACCTGTAATTTCCACATTTTCATCAAATATTGTATCCTCATCTATAGTTAAAATTCCATTGTTAACAATTTTACCTTTAATAATAGAATTGTTAAGTGTTAAATTACCATTATTTGTAAGTTGATTATTAACTGTAGTATTAACAAGTGTTAAATTACCATTATTAATTTTATTACCCGTTAATATCTTATTTTCTATTGTCGTGTTGTTATAATATTCTGAAATATATGGATTTATTTTATTTGTGTCGTTTATTATTATTTCACCAAGTACTTTAATATTAAAATTTTCACCTATAATTGTATCATCATTAATTATTAAAACACCATTATTAGTTAGATTACAATCAAGTATTGAATCAACAACAAATACTTCTCCATTTGTAATAAAATTACCTATTATTGTAGAATTGATTAGAGTAGAATTTGTTAATTGTAATTGTTGGGTAAATGTTGAATTAATAACAGTTGAATTATTTAAATTGGTGGATCTACTATTTGTTGAATTTATCATCGTTAAATTAGTACCATAATATACCTTGTTAAGAGTTAAATTACTTACAGTACCGTTATCAAGACGACTTAAATATGGTGCTCTTTCATTTGTAGCATTTGCAACTATCTGTCCGTTTTGATTTATACTGAAATTATCACCTATAATAGTATCATCACTAAGAATAAGTGTTGCTTGATATGTTTGCTGCATAAAACTCGCATTTATCGTTGAATTTTTAAATATTACTATACCCATGTTTTGTATTTGTGCATTAACTGTTGAATCAATAATAGTTAAATTAGTATTGTAATTATTAGATATTACTTTACTTAATGTTTGATTCTCAATAGTGAAATTATTTCCACGGTATTGTGTTATATAACATGTAATATTAGTAAAGTTAGATAAAATTGAACTATTGCTTTCTGCATAAATCATGAAATTATCGCCTAAAACACAATCATCACCAATAATTAAAGTACCATTATTAGTTATACGGTTATTTAATGTTGAGTTTTGTATTGTTAGGTTTCCGTTGTTTGTTTTTGCTTTTGTAATGTTTGTGTCTTTTAATGTGTATGTTCCATTGTATGTTGATATGTATGGTGTTATTTTACTGGTGTCGTTTATTGTTATTTGTCCATTACC
>JAFRMD010000083.1 GCA_017430835.1 Methanosphaera sp. | reverse complement strand
TCATTACCCCTTATTTATCATATTGTTTTTATGTGTACCTAATTAACATATAATTTATAAAAATAAGCAAATATTACTCTGAATTATATATACTATAATTTACATCGATATTATTGTAATCAAAAATGAAACTAAATATATAATTACATAAAAAGTATCCAAAAATATGTTTTTAGAAAAATAAATAAACTTTTAGATAATATATTAACCAAACAAATAACAACAAGAAAATATAAGAAGAATATCAACTTAAAAATAGATTGCATAAAAAAAACTGTGATACGCCATATAATAATTATGGTGGGTAATTATGACAATCATCAAAAAACAGATAACAAAACCACTTCAGAAGTTTTAAATTATAAACAGAAGACTCAAACATAACCATTACAAGTAATATAATTAAAAATTTTCTCTAAAACAATGTCTCCAATAAAGGAAAGTATATGATAAACAAGGAAATATGGGCAAGAATACATTTAACAAAGAAAGACCTGAAAGAAACAAAAAACGAAGAAAGTATACTCAAAAACCCCATCCCCCACAATTATTTTAAAGTGCCCATTTTTTTATTAAAAAGGTAATATTTATTAATAAGTTAAGACAAAAACTTTAATGTTATTAATTACTTTTGATATAACCTATTTAAAGTTGAATTATAGAATTAACAACAAAATAACATGATCAAATATTAATTAATCAACAAAAGAAAAAAAATGGAGGATAATATTATTAATTATAAGAAGATATCCTGTTTTTATTTGTTATTCTCTCTTGCATTAGTGTAGCATGTGCTATAGATATCAACGAATCAAATGATAATGACATGTATACTACAAGTGTAAATTACGATAATAACATAAACCAGGACATGGATAAAGATATAAATAATATGGAAGTTATTCCCGATAATAACTTTGAGGATGGATTTGAAAATTCTGAAATAATCGAATTAAACGATACTACGATTGACGATGATGAGGAGGAATTTATTGAAGAGGATAAATCCACAGATTCCACTAGACGTAACCCCAACAATAATAGAGGAAATGGAGATACACTTGCTATTGTAAGTAACACCACCACAGCTTTAAGTGTAAAGGTAGTGTTAAACAAACTCACATCCACCACATATAATACCACTTTTAGTGGCGTGAACAACTGTACTGTTTATTATACTTTAAATGGTGCTAATCCAACAACCAGTAGCACAATGGAATTATAAAAGTACCTTTTTCACGTGTTTTTAAAATTCAAATCAATAACCAAACTCATATCTTTTATCATAATATGAATTCAAATAATTTAGGAAAAAAAATTAATGAAAAAGGTTATTATTTATCATTCAATAATAATTTAAATGATTCTTCAGAAATATCGAATAAAAAAGGAGTATATATTAAAGATTGCAATAACAGCATAAAAATTGTATTTATAGATTTATTAACAAACAATATCAATCAATTCAGCATATCCCACAAATCATCCATTGATACAAATTTATCAATTGAGGGTAATAATGGAATAATATTCGAAGAATCAACTATTACAATTAATAATGTAACCAAGGTTAAACTATTCTTTAGTGAAAATTTAATATATAACGACTATGGATTAAGATATCAAATAATTTCACAAAAAAACTACCAAGGATCAAATTGGAAAACGGAATCTTATTTGCAAATTTCTAAATTTAATATACCAAATATGAAGTATACATCAAATAACAGAACAATAACATTCACAACTGGTTATTATAGTATAAATAAAAATATTGATGAAACTATTTTATCAACAATAGTATCAAATGATAAATCATATACAAAAAATGAATATATATCATTTAGAAATTTTGATGCAGAAACAGGATTTGAATCTTTGCAAAATTATTTAATAACGAATAGAATTATTACAAAAAATATAGTTAAAGAATATTTAAATATAAGTAATTCATACGATAAAGGATTAAAAAAAGCAATATATGGCTCATTTTTATTATCTTTAACAACAACATTTTTACATGACAAAATGTTAGATGAAATAACAACAAACCTTAACACTACATGGAACAGATATCAAGATACTATTGTATTATGTGGAGTAAATTATGAGGGTTCATATATTAATTGTATTGATGCAAACATGGGCAAAACATTACATGGGGATAATTATACAAATATCTTAATAAACTTAATTTCAACAATTACACTTTCAAATATTGAATCAAAATCATTAGAATTAACAAATTTATCTATTACAAATTCATTGGAAATGTTATTAGATAAGATAATAAATAATAATCAACACAGCTATATTAAAAAAGGAGATATATTAATTATACAAATTGATAAAAGTGAAAATAAAGAACAATTAATACTTAATTTAACAACAGGACTAATTAAAACAGTAATTGTTAATAATGAAAATATATACAAAGGTGTTTTTTCTGAATCAAATAGTTTTTGTTTTCATGATGATTTAACAGATAAAATTACTTCAAATTTACTTTCAGAAATAGATTTACCAATTACTAAATTGTTAGGAGGAAATACGCCTAATTTAAAAATAAATATTTCTTATTATAAAGAATGCATTAATTGGTGGTTATCCACACCTATTGTTTCAATAGCATCGATATGTATTGATGTGGAATTATCTTCAATATTAACGATGATAACAACTGGAAACTGGATTATAAGCTTTAAAAACAACCAATCTACAAATACTTGGCAATATTATTCCTATCAAATAAATAATATGGAAGGTAGAACAATTTATATCAAAAATAATAAAACTAATTATATTGATAAAATAATTGTACCCTTTGATGATTACGGCAATTACAATAGAGATAATGTTACTTATATTGATTCAATTAAAGGAGCATATATCATTCCTAAAAACGAAACTTATAAATATTTTTAAGGGGATTTATATGATAAATAGTAATATAGTATCAAAGTACCAATTGATATTTTTAAATACTGGAGGAAGTTTTTATTTTAGTATTTTACATGCTAGTAATGTACGTTGTGGATTAATAAATGAGACCATACAAGAATGGGCTAATTGGATTTTCGTAATTAGCTTAATACTTCTTTTAATTATAGTAATATATGATTATTTTAAGGATAAAAAAGAATATCATGAAATTAAAAAGGCACGTTGGGCATTGTTTCTGTTTTATTTATTTTCTTTTATGGGTTTAACACAGTGCTAATCAATATAACTATGATAAGAATAGTAAAACCTTTTTTTCATATATTCCTATTCATGAATTATTCTTTTTTTATTTAAAAAAATACTTCATAACATTTTCCAGATTTTTATCCTTTTTTATTTTTTTATATTAACTATGGACATATAACCTGAAAACATATATAACCAGATAAATACAGTAACCTAAAAATCAGTCTATTTTTCTACAAATAGTACTCTATAAAGCAGTTTCAAACTGAGTACTTCAAC
>JAFRMD010000014.1 GCA_017430835.1 Methanosphaera sp. | reverse complement strand
TATCATAGATACGTTTGCAATAGCATTGTTTGATACTGTATTTTCGGTAAGATTTCTTAGATTTATTAATTCTGAAATATCATCGGATTTACCCATAATTGCATTGTCTTGTATAATTGAATATAGGGAATCTCCTTCTATTACATAGGCGTATTCATCTGTTTTAAAGCTATTTTCTTTTATCACTAGATTTTTTGTACCCTGAAGAAGTACAGCCCTTCCTTGAATACTGTTTATCACATTATTTGTAACTATTCCACCTTCCTCCATACCAAAAAGAAATATTCCAACTGTTCTCGGATCTATATAGTCTGCACTTCCTTCAGTACCATTATGAGTACCATTAACATATATGATATTGTCATCCATGCTTACGTTAATTCCTATGGCTCCAATACCCATAGGTGTTCTACCGGAAACATTCATGAAATTACCACTAAGAGTAGCATTAACACCACCCCACATTTCAATAGCATAAATCTGACCAGCATCACCCACAATAGTATTATTAATATAACTATTATTCACCATAGAATAATCACTATAACCATAACTTTCTCCACCACAACTATAATCAATTAATAAACAACCATAAGCCACATGATTATTATGCATATCTGATACACCATAACCTGCAGTAACATTAATAAAATTACCCAACATCAAATTATTTCGTATACCAGTACCTTCAATATTTATACCCGCAGCATATATCTCAGAATTAACTGTTATATTATTATTGATTATTTTAGTGTTTAAAGACCTTGCAACAATACCATAAGTATACTGTGTTCCACGCAAACTGAACGTATTATTATAAAAACTAAGACCCGAAGCCAAATTATACAAACCATAAATAGATCTATACTGACCAGTCCCATTTAAAACACAAGACTCACTAATATCAATAAGATTATTATTAAAACGAACATCAGAACTTTTAATCTTCACACCAATACCAAAAGGCTCATTCTCCAACTCAGAAATCTCCCAAGGTATTTGACTACTAGGAAGCTTAGCTATAATACTACAGTTTTCTACAGTACAAGAAGATGAAATATATAATGGAATGGAACTATAATTTCTAGTAGTTTCCACATTAATAGTCACATTATTCAAAACACAAGAAGTCTTTATACTAACATAAGAACCCGTATATGAATCATCATAATTAAACCTGAAATTCTCTATACGTACTTGTTTAAAATTAGTGTCAACTATAAATTCAGTATTATTCAATTTCAAACCATTACCCATTAGAGTCAAATTATATTTTGAATAAGATCCATAACCTATTTTAAATTCTTCTACCTCTTCGGGAATGTATGAAAAATTAAGAACAAACTTATCAACATCTTTAAAAATTTCGCGTTTAGGCTTCATAGTTCCAGAAGATAAAGACATATAATCACTAAAATTATCTTCATTAACATTAAAAACCTTTAAATCAGTTTCCACAGCTTTAATCGTCTTATTAATCACTTTTTTATTCATTGATTTGTTAGAAAAAGAATTGTTATCCTTGTTTAACTTTTGTTTATTATTTTCTTTGATTAATTTTGTAGTATTCCGCGGGTGTTTGACTATTGATTTTTTATTTATAGTATTGACTGAATTAATATTAGTAGTTGATTTTTTTACAACTTTAGTAGTTGCGTTATCATTATTTGCCGCTACAGAAACAGACATCAAAGCAATCAATAAAATAACAAATAATATGAACACCTTTGTAAAATTCATAGTATCACCACATTAAATAAAAAAAAGTGGAAGACTATTCCATTAAATAAAATAACCTTCCTTAATTTTTAAAATTATGTTTAAATCAACAAAATTTAAACTTTTAAAGTTTTAGTAACTTTAGCTTGTTTGTACATGCTGGTTGCTTTGCTGATTATCTGTATTTTGTGTGAACCTTTTTTAAGAGCTTTCTTAAGTGTTAGACTGATTTTTCCTTTTTTACTGGTTTTCTTAGCTGTTAATGTTTTACCATCTACTTTTATTGTTAGTTTGGTGTTTTGTGTTAAAGCTTTTTTACCAGATTTGATTGTTGCTTTGATTGTGATTTTCTTGTTTTTGTATGATAGTTTTGTTACTGTTATTTTGGTTTTTTCTTTAGCTTTTACTGTAAGCGTGCTTGTTTTAGTTGCTTTTGCATATTTATTGGTTGCTTTGAATGTTGCAGTAACCTTGTTTTTACCAGTTTTAGTTACTTTAACTGTTTTAGTTGCTACACCTTTGTTGTTGGTTTTAAGTGTGTAAGTTTTTGTGCCAACTTTAATTGAGATTTTTTGACTTGCTACTGCTTTACCATTTGCATCTTTGAGTGTTGCTGTGATTTTTGTTTTACTTCCAGTGTAAATTGTTGTTGGATTAAGTTTTAATGTAACACTTGTTTTTGTAGGAGTAGTAGTATTTGTATTTGATGTACCATTAGTATTGGTATTGTTGTTGTTTGCTAATTGTTCTTGTGCTTGTGTTAAATCTTGTTCTAATTGTGCAATGGTATTGTTTAAAGCTTGTGTAGTATTGGTTAAAGATTCGATTTCGTCATCTTGTTCATTGATAATATTATTTAAATCTTCAATATCTTCTTCATTAGAAGCAATGGTTTCTTTCTGTTCTTGGATTGTCTTGTTTAATTCTTCAATAATAGCATCCTTATCCTCATTAACAGT
>JAFRMD010000082.1 GCA_017430835.1 Methanosphaera sp. | reverse complement strand
TTAAGGATGCTGATGGAATAATAATGAGCAGTCCAGTTTATTTTGGTGATATGACTGGCCTTGCCAAGAATTTTATTGACCGTTTAAGACCTTTACGGAATGTTCATGCATTTAAGTATACTGTTTGTGGTGCTATTAGTACTGGTGGTTTCCGTAATGGTGGTCAGGAAAGTACTATTGCCTCTATCCATGATTTCTTTTTGATTCAAGGAGGCATTGTCGTAGGCGATAATCGTCCTACAGCCCATTATGGTGGTACAGGTGTTGGAAACACTGAAGAAGATGAAGTTGCCAAAACTACATGTATCAACCTTGCCACCCGTATGGTTGATGTAATTCAAAAATTAAACCAAGAGTGATTAGTCCCATGCCTGAAAATAAGAGTATTTTAGCTAAAAAAATTACCCGAATATATTTAAAAACGTATATGTTAATAATGAGTATCATTTTTACTTTACCCATTATTCACATGTTTCTATTAAACAAGAACGTTCCACTTTTTGGTGCAAACATATTATTTTATGAGTTTAATCTATTCCTGTCATTAATTTTGCTTATTTACACTTACTTTACTAGAGATGAAAATAGAAACTGGAAATTATTCTTATATTATTTCATATTAAGTTTTCTACTATTGGTTTTAACTATGTTAATATTGGGAAGTAATATTTACATTTAAAAAATAGTTTAATAAATGTCAAGAATCATACATATTATATGATAAAAATCATTATATTAGAGGATTATAATAATGAACAAAAACAATATTCCACCAATTACATCAAACATTTACATCATATTATCATGTTACAATGAGGAGGAAACTTTGGAAGAAGTTGTAACAGGTCTTGTGACAAGAGGATTTAAAGTATTGATAATAGATGATGGATCAACAGACAATAGTCCCAAAATTGCAAGAAAACTAGTTAAGAAATTTAATCCGATGGTTTATCATTACAGACATCTTATTAATGTGGGCTTAGGTGGGGCAATAAAAACTGGTATTGAAGCTGCCCTCAGTAAAGGTGCTGATATAATGATTACTTTTGATGCTGATGGTCAGCATAATCCTGATGATTTATATGCTATGTATCCGCCATTACAGGACGGAATTGCCGATATTGTTATAGCTTCACGTGACTTCAACGACATGCCTGCAGGTCGTAAATTTGGAAATACCCTCATGAATCATATAACCTACATTTTTCAGGGAAAAAGGGTTACAGATTCACAGTCTGGTTTAAGAGCATTCACTGCAGAAACTGCACGTTTATTGGATTTGAAGTCTCCACAATATGGTGTTTCATCCGAAATCATTGGTGAAATAAAAAGAAAAGAGTTACGCCTATTAGAAGTTCCAATGACAACAATATATGATGAAAGAACAATCCAAAAGGGAACAAACACCCTTGTCGGTATAAAAATAGTATTAGAATTTCTTAATGAAACTCTCAAAAAATAAGAAAGGTTTGATTTATTATGTTTACTTACCAAATAGTTGCTTTAATCATTAGTCTTGTTGCAATAATTATTGGAATAAGACAATACAAAAATGAATCATTCAATTTATTAATATTTCTTTCATGGGACATTATATGGATAGGAGTAATAATTATAACATTCTACCCTAATATTACTACCCACATAGCTCATACATTCGGACTGGGAAGAGGACTTGACGCATTATACATAATTTATGCAATATTTTCATTCTATGTCATGTTCAAACTGTACAACAAAATCGAAAAACAAAACAAAAGAATTAATGATCTTGTCAGCAAACTTGCAATTAAAGAACATGAAGATGATGATTAATCCCCCTCCCCTAATTGAATACTCTTTTATTTTTTTAGGAGTTGTCCTTCAAAATTTCTATATTTTTTCCTCAACATTAAACATATAATTGGAAAGAATCAAACATATAGAAATTTTAAAAATTAGAATACGATTAAACTAAAACTAGTTAAGAATGACATGAATTAACAGTTTAATACATATGAAAATATTTATATAGTTTATTTTAGCTTATTTGTCAGTAAAATTAGGATTTATTTTTTATTTTATATTTTTTTAAAGTAAATATTTAGGCGTATTTTAAATACTATCAAAATGATATAATATATATAGTATATATTAATGTTTAATTAATGGAGGATTTTTACTTATGTTTCCTGGTGGAAAAATGAATAAAAAACAGTTAAGACAGATGGAAAAACAGATGAAAAAGATGGGTATGAACATGAGAGACCTTGAAGATGTTGAACAAGTTGTCATTACCCTCAAGGATAAGGAAATTGTTATAAAAAATGCTGAAGTTAGCATTATGAAGGCAATGGGACAAGAAACTTACCAAATTGTTGGTGATGCTGAAGAACGTATAAAAGGTTCAGATTCAAGTGTTGAAGAAGTTTTAGAAATTTATGATGATGATATCGATCTTGTTGCATCACAAACTGGTGTATCCAAGGATGAAGCTAAAAAGGCTTTAGAAGAAGCTGATGGAGATTTAGCAGAAGCTATTATGAGGTTATCCTAAGATGACTGTCATTGTCCATATGTCAGATTTGCATGTGGGTTATCTTCAGTTTAAGGAAGATATTTTATTAAGCACTATCGAAAAGATTAATAAGCTAAAACCTGCAGCAGTTGTTATATCTGGTGATTTGACTAATCAAGGCTATTACAGAGAGTATGTTAAGGCTAAGGAATATCTTGATTTAATCATTCCCCCGACCATTGTTGTTCCGGGCAATCATGATGCACGTAATACGGGAAATGATGTTTTTGAAGACTTGATTGGAAAACGTTACAGTTCCATTGATTTAGATAATGAAAAAATAAAAATCATTGGTTTAGATAGTAGTGAACCTGACCTTGGACATGGAAAGATTGGTAGATTACAGAAACGCTTCATGGAAAAAGAAATTGAAGATGCTGAAGATAAAGGTTACTTTATAATCATTACATTTCACCATCACATCATTTCAGTTCCAAATACTGGTCGTGAACGCAACGTTCTTAGTGACGCTGGTGACATACTGTTAACCTTACTTGAAAATGATGTTAACCTTGTATTGTCTGGACATAAACATGTTCCACATGTGTGGAAAATGAAAAACACCATATTTGTTACAGCAGGCACCGTTAGTAGTATGAAGCTTCGTGGAAATACCCATCCTTCTTTTAACATTATTGAAATCAAAGAAGATGATGTGACTATTACTTTAAATAATTATGATGGTACTAAAAAAGAACTTACACCACCATAATTATATTAATTAAAAAGATAAATATTAAGAAAAATATATAAATAAATACTATCAAAAAAGAACAGATTTAAAAAAATGAATAAAAAAAAATATGAAAAAAGGTGATCTTTTGAAAATTATTGTTGATGGATCAAATGTAGCCTATTACGGACAACAAGCCGATGAAGAAACAGGAAAGGTTACACCAAGTTTAAAAACATTAAAAGTGGCCATAGATACTCTTAAAAAGTTAGGACACGAACCAATAGTACTATCTGATGCACCATTAAGACATGAAATTGATGATAAAGATGGCTTTAATGAAATGATACAAAACGAAGAAGTCTTCCCAGTACCTGCCGGTACAATAGCGGACCATTACATCCTAAATCTTGCATATGAAAAAGATGCAAAAATATTATCTAATGATTTCTTCAGAGACTATCAGGATGAATTCCAGGATATTAACAGCAGAAGGCTACCTTACCGAGTAAAAAATGGTCGTTTCCAAATAGGTAAACCGGCACCACCTAAAAAAGTTAAAAACTTATTGCAAAAAATCTGTTCTAAATCATTAAATGAATTCGAAACAAGAGGATTTGACGTATACAAGTCAAAGAAAAATCGAAAATTCTCTGGTTTAGCAGTTGCACAGGAAGCTATTAACAGAGTAAGTAACGAGGACGAAAATGCTATTGATTCAAAATTAGAAAGTTTCTTCATGAAAGTTCCACTACTTAACAAAATGGTTAGTTTTGTAGATGACGATATTGAAGACTCAGACTTCCTAATATTTGTACTTGTTAATCCAAAAGATTACAAAGAAGCAGTAAAAAATGCGGGAACAATAGCAGTTACTGTACGAAACAAGTTAAATCTTGACCATTCCCCACTTGTTGCAGTACGTAATGACTTGTTTACAAGACCAGGAACATTTGAATTAAGTATCATATACTCTGATGAAGTACTAGAAGAATCCCCATACAACCTAAACATAATAATCAACGACACTGATTACTCATTCATAAAACATAACTCCAGAAATATTGCAAGTACAATGGCTGCAAGACTTGGAACATGGAAATTCCCAATAGTATCAGTGAAACCTAGTATGTTAATGGAAAAACCAGGACAATTTGAAGTTTCCGTAGAACGTGGAGGTAAACGATAAAATGGCTTTAAATATAATGACAGGATTATTTAGTCGTTTATTAGGCCACCGAGTTGTCAGCATAGGAACCAAATACTTTGCAACAAATGATTTAGAAACAGAATACGTTTCACTTATTAACGTTACCAAAACTATGCTTGTAGAAATCAAACCTGCTACAATAAATAGTAAAACAATATTTGATAACCTTGAACAAGAATTAGACCCACGTGACTTACCACAGAATAGAAAATTTATTGAAATCAAAAAGGCTGAGGACAGCATCAATGAATATGCTCTTCTTAGTAACATTATTATGGGTAATGACCGTTACTTATACATTGAATTATTCCAACCATCCCCGATTATGGAAACATTTGCTCAGATGGTGGAAGAAGCCAATGGAAAAATTGTTGAAAAAGGTAACACAGAACTTGTTTCACAAATGCCCTCAAAAAAGGATGGAATCAGACTTGCAATAAGAATGATTTCAATGGGTATGAGTCAAGGTTGTAACGTTAGAGCATCAGTAGGTATGACAGGTGCAGCATCTATTGAAAGAGCAATAGAAATGAACAACGAAATAGGCCCAACATCTGGTGTAGGATTTACAAAACTTGGAGGAGAATATGGAATAATATTCGAAACCACACCTACAATAGAAAAAGTAGACCTTCCTGCAAAAACTATTGATAACTTCATGTACATTGATGCAAAGGATTCCACAGGATTTATTTCTAAATATGGTAAAGATAACCTGATTGAAATAATGAATGACATTAACACTTACATAGAAAATGAAAGTGAAGGAAAAATTGAAGGATACCGTGTTGGCGGAGACGATTTAATAATCAATTTCCCAAACAAAGAAATTGCACTAAAAACAGGATTAGACTGTGCTTGGTATGCAATGAATAAAGGATTAAACCTAAGAATAGGAATAGGAAGAAGTAGAAGAGAAGCTGGAGAAAACGCACACCTATCAGACAATCTTAAAATAAATGAAGACACTCCAGTCATAGTATTTGAACTAGCTAATGGTATATACTCATATTACATACCATCCGAATTTACACGATCTGCACTAGATTACATTCAAAACAGAAAACTAACCTTAGCACTTGTTTTCATATTTGTATTTGCCCTTACCATTATTGGTAGCAATACAGGAAACGTTTGGTTAGGATTTATAGCGATGATTATTGCATTAATAGTAGCAGTATTAATCAGTTAATGATATGGAGGTATTAATATTAAAGGTGAATTAAAATCAAGAATATTAATAGTATTAGTGGTTGCAGTAGTAGCACTTATTTGTGGCTCAATTGCATCTGCTTTTATTCAAATAGACCTCCCAGAAGAGTACCGGTATGATAACAGTTCATTAAACCTTACCAATGACACGAGCAAGTTACCTACCTCATCAAGTAGTAACAGTTACCAGCAAAGTAGCAGTTACTCAAACAATTATAAGAACAGTTACTCAAGCGGTTCATCCGGAAATTCTTATAACAAATACAAAAGCAGTAGTTCATCTGGTTATTCCGGTAGTGGTTCAAGTAGTTCTGGTTCAAATGAAGGAAGTTCTGAAGGTAACAGATATACTACAGAAAACACTTATAAAAATAACACATAACTCTTCACCCTATTTCATCCTATTTTTTAATAATATATTTTAATTAAGGAGCAATAAAAATTATGAAAATTTTAGATAAAGGAATTTGTTCTATAGACTCCATTCAGGCAAGCGGATACAAGGAAGGTAAATATGGTGTTACTATAATATACCATGAAAATTCTACTGCAGTAGGAGTTTATACGAAAAACAAGGTCTATGCAGCACCAATAGACATAACAAAAAAACACTTGGAAAATGGTAAGATATCAGCCATCATAGTTAACAGTGGAAATGCAAACTGCTACACCAAGGAAGATGGAATTAAAAAAGGATTAGAACTTGCACAACTAACAGCAGATACATTAAATATTCCAGTAGAAGAAGTTGCAGTTGCATCCACTGGTGTTATCGGACGACAAATGCCTATGGATATACTTAAACCAGTAGCAACACAATCCCTCAGTTTACTTGGAAACAGTCGGTTAAATGCGGATGCAGCAGCAAATGCCATTCTTACAACAGATCTCGTTCCAAAGGAATGTGCCGTAGAACATTCATTAGATGATGGCACAACATTTAAAGTAGCTGGTATTTGCAAAGGTTCTGGTATGATTGCACCAAACATGGGAACCATGCTAGGATTTATTACAACAGACCTTAAAGTTCCACAGGAAGTTATGCAAGAAGCATTACGTGAAAGTGTTAAAAAGTCATTTAACATGGTTGTTGTAGATGGAGATGAAAGTACAAACGATACAGTACTTCTTATGAGTACTAATGAAAAAGAAGGAGCATATGATTCTAATTTCCAGGAAGCATTGGATTATGTGTGCATTAGTCTTGCAAAACAGATTGCACGTGATGGTGAAGGTGCTAAGAAGTTCATGGAAGTAAGAGCAAATGGAGCTCAAACTCTTGATGATGCAATATGCATATCTAAAAGTATTGTTTCAAGCAGCCTTGTTAAAACTGCAGTTGCCGGGGCAGACCCTAACTGGGGAAGAATTATTAGTGCAATGGGTTATTCAGGGGTAGACTTTGACCCTGATAATGTGTCAATCAGTATTGGAGATGAAAATGAAGATATTGTCATAGTTGATAAGGGTAACGTTACAACCTATGATAATCCTGAACTACTTGAGTCTGCAGAGGAAGTTATGAAGAAAGAAACAATCATCATAACCGTCGATTTACATGATGGAAACGAAAGTGCTACGGCTTATGGTTGTGACTTAACTTATGATTATGTGAGAATTAACGCTGAATATACAACATAAAAAAAGAGAAGAAAAAAACTTGGAGGAAGAGGTATTATGGTAGAATATAAACCAACAGATATTAGTCACGTTTTAATTGAAGCTTTACCATATATTAAGAAGTTTCATGGAAAGAAGATAATGATTAAGTATGGTGGTCATGCAATGATTGATGAGGCAGCTATGAGCTCAACCGCAAGAGACACCGTACTGCTTAAGTATGTGGGTATGCAACCTATTGTTGTTCATGGTGGAGGACCCGAAATTTCCCGCAGTATGGATAAAATGGGTAAAGAACCAAAATTTATTGGAGGACTCAGAGTAACTGACTCTGAAACACTGGAAATAATTAAAATGGTACTTGTTGGTAAAATTAACACGGAAATTGTTTCAAAACTTGGTTTACATGGTGGACGAAGTATTGGTATTAGTGGAAAAGATGATTATCTTATCCAATCCTCTAAAAGGGATCCAACAAAAATTACACAAGATAACGGTGAAATATTAGAAGTGGACCTTGGTTATGTTGGAAAAATTGATAAAGTCAATAGAAGAGTTATTGATGTTTTAACTGATGAAAATTATATCCCTGTAATTTCACCTATAGGTATTGATGAAAAAGGTAACACTTTAAACTTAAATGCTGATACTGTGGCTGGTTCTATAGCTTCTGAAGTTGATGCTGAAAAGTTAGTGGTTCTAACTGATGTTCCCGGTATTCTTACTGATCCAAATGATCCTGAGAGTCTTATTCGCCGTATTCGTGTGGATGAATTAAGAGAACTTATAAAAGATGGTGTTATCTCTGGTGGTATGATTCCTAAAGTGGAAACCTGTATTAATGCTGTGGAAAATGGTGTTAAAACAGCACATATACTTGATGGTCGTTTAGAACATTCCATACTTCTTGAAATCTTCACTAAAGATGGTATTGGAACTATGGTAAGAGAATAATACTAATTTTGAACTCCTTTTTTTCTTTACTTATTTTTTGTCGGTAGATCCATACCTAATCTATTAATAAGAATAATACATATCAATAGTATTATTTAATTTAATACATATTATACATAATAATACATATTGAATTATATAATATAATCCTTAAAAGTAATTATTCAGCAGACACCTGATTAATATGAAATCCATTGAATTAACAAATTCACAAATTGAAAAATTTAAAGAAGTTACAAAGAATTTGAAACATGAAACACCACACCAGTATGAACTTGTTCGTATTAAGGATGGAAAGATTGTTTTCATATTATACACTACTAAAAAGCTTGTTTATAATGATAATCATGAAACATTAGAATATTTAAATAAATTTATCAAAAATAAATCGAATTCTTCTCGAAAGTTTCATAAGAAAAATAAACATTATGGGAAGAAGAACCAGTATAAAAATAATAAAAGATACAGTCAAAATAATAAGAGTATTATCAATTACTATGATTTTACTGTTGGCTCTGATGAAACTGGTAAAGGTGAGTGGTATGGACCTCTTGTTGTCACTGCCGTATCTACATCACATAGCGAAAATATCAAACTTAGAGAAATTGGCGTAACTGACAGTAAAAAATTAAACAGAAAACAAATATTGAAACTATACGAAAAGATAGAAGAATTAGGAATATCTCATGAAACACTAGTTTTAAAACCTTTCAGTTACAATAAGCTTTATAAAAAATTTAGGAATGAAGGAAAAAATCTTAATCATCTTCTAGCTTATCTGCATAGTAAAGCAATTAACAATCTTGTAGAAAAAATTGATTCCAATGATATCCTGATAGTAATTGATAAATTCGACAAGAAAAAAATGGATTCCTACCTTGATTTGAATGATAGGATAAAAGTTATACAGGAATCAAATGGTGAACGTTTTACACCCGTTGCTACCAGCAGTATCATTGCAAAGTACCATTTTGAAAAAAGCTTAAAAGAGATTGAAGAAAAATATAATATTAACCTTAGAAAAACAAAGCCTAAATATATTGATTATGAAATTTTAGATAAAGTTGCTAAGTTACACTTTAAAAACGTAAGTTGTTATTACTATAAATAATAGGAGAAAAGATTATGAGCAAAATAGATGTTGCAATAATTGGAGCCAGTGGTTATACTGGTGGAGAATTAATCAGATTACTTTTAAAACATGAAAACGTGAATATTAAGTATGTTACAAGTCGAAAAAATGAGGGACAACCTGTAAGCTACCTTCATCCTAACCTTGAAGGAGTTAATTTAGAGTTTTCGAATCCTGAAACTAAGGATATCGATGCAGATTTAGTTTTTAGTGCTCTTCCTCATGGAGCTTCAATGAAACTTGTACCAGAATATCTGAATAACGGTTCTCGTGTCATTGATCTTAGTGGAGACTTCAGATTCAAGGATATTAAAACATATGAAAAATGGTATCATATGGAACACTTGCATCCTGAACTTGAAGCTGTCTTCGGTGCACCTGAATTTAATCGTGAATTGATTAAGGATGCAGACCTTATTGCAAATCCGGGCTGTTTTGTTACTGGTGGAATTCTCTCTAGTCTTCCAATAGTTGAAGAGCAGCTTGTCGACAGAATTATCTTAGACAGTAAAAGTGGTGTTAGTGGTGCTGGTGTAAATCCTAGTGGTAGTTCCCATTATCCTACCTGTTCTGATAACGTTAAACCTTATTCTATTACCAATCACAGACACACACCTGAAATAAGGGAACAGCTTAGAAATTTTGGTTCACATGATGTGAAAGTTTCATTTACGCCTCATCTTGTACCTGTTATTCGTGGTATTATCACAACAAATCACAGTGTTCTTCTTAAAAGTGATGTGTCAGCTTGTGATGTTTATAATTTATATCGTGACTATTATAAGGATGAACCTTTTGTTAAAGTCTTAGAGGATAACAATGTTCCTCTTCTTGCTAGTGTTCGTGGTTCTAATTATTGTCAAATTGGTGGAATTAGTGTTGATGATGAAGACCAGCTTGTAGTTGTTTCTGCTATAGACAATCTTGTTAAAGGTGCTTCTGGTCAGGCTGTCCAAAACATGAATATTATGTTTGGTTTTGATGAAAGAATGGGCCTTAAAGATGTTGGATTGTATCCTTAGACATTAAATATTTTTTTTACTTATCTCCTCCAAACTTTTATTCCTTTTTTGATTATTTAAGAAAAGTATAAATACCATTAGTTTTTAATATTAGTAAATAAATAAAGTTACTTTAAGTGATTATAATGGATTTAGTTGTATATTATACTAGAACAAATAAAACAGAAGAAATTGCTAAAACAATTAAGGAAGAAAAGAATACGGATATCCTTCAAATAAAAGATAAAACCAAACGTAATGGAATAATAAAATACCTTACAAGTGCTATAGATTCAGTTAGAAATAAAAAAACTGAAATTGAATATGAAACAAAAGATTTAAGTTCCTATGATACAATATATATTGGAACTCCTGTTTGGGCTTCAAAACCAACACCTGCAATAATTAAGTTTATTGAAGAAAATGATTTTACCAATACTAATGTTGTAACCTTCGCAACAATGATGGGAAGTGGTGCGGATGCAACAATTGAAATTTTGAATAACATGATTAAAGACAAAGGTGGAAATGTAGAAAAATCATTTGCAATCATAACAAGAAAAGATAATATTAAAGAATTAACTCTTGATGCTTTGAATAATTAAAACGCATTTTCCTACTTGACTATCCCCCAACTTTTTTTCTTTTAAAGAACCAATATTTTTGACAATGATTAAATTATTTAATATTTCAACATTACAACGTCAGGAAATAAAACTTTTTTTAAAATTTTATCAAATTTTATTGAAAAAAACAAAGGATGTTGAAAGCGTTATAAGAAAATTAATAACATTAATATAATTCTTTTTCCAAAAAGGATAATTAGAGTAAAAAAATAATCTTTAAGTGATATGATGAGAAGTTTAGTAATATATTATTCAAAATCAGGAAATACAGAATTGGTAGCAAAAACTATTAAACAGGAACTGGGAGCACATGTAAGAGAAGTAACTGATTATACGATAAACAGATCAACAACCGAATACATATTTACTAGCCTTCTTGATTCAGCAAGCATTTCTCCAAAAAAGATTGATATTGATTATTATGAAACCATATTCATTGGTACACCTGTTTGGTTAGGAAGTATTACTCCAGCAATAAAGAAAATTATAGATAACATCGACTTCAAAAATAAAAACATAGTACTATTTAACACTATGAGAGAAGTTGGTGGATCCATTGCTATGCAAAGAATGGCAAAACTAGTAAGAAAAAATAATGGAAATGTTATCCATGGATTCACAATAACAACAAAATGTTCTAAAGAAGACATTTGTGAATTAACAAGAACTGCATTAAAAGATATAGTATTAACATGAAATAATTATTTGGAGTAAAGTATGACTGCTATAATCGTTTATTCGATTGGTAAAAAGATGAAGTTCGTTTCAAAAATTATTGCTCAAAAAAGCAACAGCGAACTTATTGAAGTTAAAGACTTAAATAAAAACGATGAAGGAATCATAGATAGTATAAAAAAAACTTTCACCGGTTATGATACTAAAATAGAAATCGAACCCCCATATATAGATTTTAGTGACTATGATTTAATATTAATCGGTAGTCCTTCAAACAGTGGTAAAATATCCCCTGCAATTTCAACCATTATAGATAATTGTGATTTTAAAAACAAAAACATCATCATATACACAACTTCAACTTCTAGACATGGATATGATGTCTTGAATCGTATGAAAAAGAAAATTGAAGAAAAAAATGCTTACATTCTAAACTCATTTATTATTAAAATTGGAAACAAAAGTGATGATGAATTAAAAATAAACACTTTAAAAGTTTTAAAAGAGTTAGATTTAGATTTATACACATAATATTATATAATAAAAAAATTCAACCCCTTAATTGCTTTTTTTGATTAATAAATAGAATTTGATTAATAATATATTAAATTTTATATACTTTTAATTATATAATTTAATTTATAATAAAATAATGAAATTTTTTATGCCTTTGCATAAAATTCATAGGAGAATATGAGATGGTAAATGTTATAGAATATATTACCAAAAGATCTCATAAGCCTCTGATTTTAATTCCAATCATACTAATGATTTTATCTTTAGCTTACCTTGGAATCTATGGACTTAATGAAGGAGTAGATTTAAAGGGTGGTACATTAGTAACACTAGAATTAAAACAGCCTATGTCTGAATCTGAAATTTCAAATACAATCTCCAGCAAACTTGGAATAAATGAAGTAGATACTTCCTTATCAGGAAATACAGCTACAGTCACCATTTCTGGAGATGTTGATCAAAGTAAGTTTACTGAACTATTCAGTAACCAATTTAATATTTTGAGTTTCAGAAGTGTTGGAGCATTACTTAGTGAAGCAGCAATGGGTCAAATCATATACGCATTACTATTTGCATTTATATTCATGGCTGCAACAGTATTCTTTGTATTCAGAGACCCTGTTCCATCACTAGCTATTATCCTATCGGCAGTATGTAACATTTCTATTGCAGTAGGTAGTATGTCCTTGTTCAACATACCATTATCTATTGCAAGTGTAGGTGCATTACTGATGCTTATAGGGTATGGAGTAGATACAGATATTCTTCTTACAACACGTTTACTTAAACGTAAAATGGGAGATCTTAACGAACGTGCAGAAGGTGCATGTAGAACAGGTTTAACTCTCACAATATCTGCATTAGCATCAATGATTGTATTATTTATTGTTGTTAAAATATTTATTCCATCAGCTCAAGTATTAGCAGACATATCAGCCGTACTCATCATGGGATTACTATCAGATTTATTATCCACATGGCTTATGAACTTAGGAATACTTAAATGGCACATGGAAAGAGGTGGTCACAATTAAACAAGCCACCAAACAGTTTTTAAAACGACCAAGAACTATAATACTAGCAGTATTACTTATAGCAAGTATTGCATCAATAGCAGTATTCGGATTACAGGAAGGTCTTGACCTTGCTGGAGGTTCAATGATACAATTACATCTTGAAAAACCAGTAGATCAAGAAACAATGAATACTGTAACCGCTGTACTGGATAAAAGGTTAAATGCCTTCGGTATTAGTGACGTTCAAGTAAGACAAAGTGGAGATCAAGACGTTATTGTAGAAATAGCGGGTGTGCGACCAGAAGAAGTTGAAAGAATTATAAGTACGCCAGGTAAATTCGAAGCTAAAATAAACAACAAAACAGCTCTTACAGGAGCAGACATTAATACCGTATCAGCTGCAGAAGTAACAGGTACAAGATGGAAAGTACCGTTCAGTGTATCAACAACAGCTGCAAACAAATTTGCTGAAGTAGCAAAAGGACAAGCAGGTGCTACTGTTGACATGTACCTTGACGACAAACTTATCTCCTCACCACAACTAGATGCAGGACTTGCAAATGGTGTTGGATCAACTGATATAGAAGTATCAGGAGGAGAACAAACCAAGGAACAAGCACAAACACAAGCCACAGAGATTCATACAGTACTTGAATCTGGTGCATTACCTGTAAAACTACAAATTAGTGGAGTAAACAGTGTATCAGCAGAATTAGGTTCACAATTTGAAACCGGATCACTTATAGCAGGAATACTTGCACTTCTAGCAATAGTAGTGATTGTATCCATAAAATACAAATCACCATCATTAGTAATTCCAATCGTATTTACAAGTCTCTCAGAACTTGTAATTATTCTAGGATTTGCTTCAATTGTCCATTGGAACTTGGATTTATCTGCAATTGCGGGTATAATTGCATCCATTGGTACAGGTGTAGACGACCAAATCGTAATGACAGACGAAGTACTTGCAAGACGTGACAGAAGTGACCGTAAAAATATTGTGAAAACAAGAATAAAAGATGCATTCTTCATCGTATATGCATCAGCAGGAACACTTATAGCAGCAATGCTTCCATTAGCATACATAGGATTTGCTCGTGGTGCAACAGGTATTGGTATGCTAACAGGTTTTGCAGTAACAACAGTAGTTGGTGTATTAGTCGGTATATTTATTACAAGACCAGTATTCGCTGATTACATGGAAACATTCCTTATAAAAAATCCAAAAGAAGAAATGAGAGCACAAAGAAAAGCTTCTTCCAAATCCAAAAGGAACAAGAAAAAAGGAAGAAAAACCATTGCTCGAGAAGAAGCAGAAAAAAGAAGATAATTCTCGTCCAAAAACTTCTTCTTAACCCCCTTTTTATTAAACTTAAAAACTATTTTCAAATCTTAATTTTTAGAAAAATTATTTAAAACTACTTTTACCCTAAAATATCCAAAATTCTTAAATAACACATTAAATCATAATATTTAATATAATATGGTTAAAATTAATCATATTAAAATATGAAATTTGATAGTGATAATATGAATAAGAAAAAAACAGTTTTAATCATTTCACTACTTGTTATATTCATACTAGGAGTAAGCATTGCAAGTGCAACAAATACAACAAAAGACACGACAAAAAAAGTTAACACTCCCAAAAAAATAACAAACAAGGAAATAATTAAAAAAATAACTAAGAAAATTAATAACAAAAATGTTAAAGCAGCAAACAATTCTAAAAATAAGATTTACATCAGTACCACAGGTGATGATAAAAAAGGTACTGGATTAAAAGACAACCCATACAAAAGCCTAGACAAAGCATTGAACTCTTCAAACAATGGAGATACTATACTATTTAAAAAAGGAATCTATAAAATTGAAAATAAGAACGCAACAGAAATCAATAAAAACATTACCCTCACTTCACTTAACAAAAACAAAGTCATACTAACATCCAATAAAAGTAACAAAGGATTAATGCAAATAAACTCAAAGAATACAGTAATAATCAAAAATATTGAGTTCAAATCAATAAACAGGGCAAGCATATTAATCAACAAAGGAAAATTAAGCATCAACAATGTCAATTTCACATCAAACAAAATCAACGTTAGTCCAAACAAATCATTAATTAACAACTATGGAATCATGAAAATAACATCATCCCGATTCAATAACAACAAAGCAACATGCACCCCCGTATTCAATAAAAAAACCTTGACAATTACAAACACAATATTCAATAAAAACAGTGCAGACTATTCCGGAGCAATAATAAATTACAAAGGAAAAAGCACAATAAAAAATTCCAAATTCACAAACAACCATGCAGATAGCCAAACACAATATGCCGGAACAGGAATAAAAATAATAAAAGGATTATCCATCCAAAGTGGTGGAGCAATATTAAATAACGCAAATATGAACGTGGAAAAATGTACATTTAATAAAAATGATGCAGTTATTGGTGGAGCAATATACAATAGAGGAAAAATATCAATAAAAAATTCAAAATTATCATCAAACAATGCAAGTTCACAAGCTGGATCAATATTCTCCGAAAAAACATTGAATATTCAAAAATCCACATTTACGGAAAATAATGCACCTGAAGGTGGAGCCATATATTCATTTAAAGGAAAAATTATTACAAAGTATGCAAATTTCAGCAAAAACTTTGCTGAGAACTCCGGTGGAGCAATATTGATAAGGGATACGGATACAACAATAGAAAAAACAAATTTCACATCAAACTATGCAATTTCTGTAGGATACGTTGCACCTGATGACGAAAGTCAAGACTGGTACAATTACTATGGTGGAGCAATAATGGCATATAATTCAAAATTAGACATTATAAAAAGCATAATGACTGATAACAGTGCATTATGTGGTGGAGCAATAGCTCATGCAAACTCTACCATAAACATAAACAATTCAAAAATGATTAAAAACAACGCAGGTTATTATGGTGGTGTTTTATCATTATATCCAAACAGTGAAGGAACATCAAAACTTACAATAACAGATTCAATTATGAAAAACAATGATGCACTATTTAACGGAAAGGCAATATTTGACGGAAATTCAATTGAAGCATTAGAAGACACCCCTTCCTCAAAAATCATTCTAAAAAATTGTCAAATAAATTCAAACGGTAAGACAAACACGGCAAGTAAAGAAGCATATTCCGGAGTAGATTCAATCATTTCAGTAATGACACCAAAGATAACAATTACAAACACAACAATAAATAAAAACAAGGGACAAATACTATTCACAGTAGCTGGAGGTAAGGCATCAATAAGTAAATGTACTATTAAAGAAAACACTTACACTAAAGGTTCACTAATAGACTTATGTGCTGAAACAAAAATCATTAACACAAAAATAACAGACAATAATGCAAAAATCATTGTTAAACAAGAATATGGTCTAAATGAAAACAACATATTAATCAAAAAATGTGTATTGAACAATTCTAAAGCAAAATACGAAGTATACAACAAAAATAATTCAACCGAATCAGTAAACAGTGTTAAAATAGTCGATACCAAAGTAGCTAAAAGCAAACTATACAATTGTTTAGCTTAATAATTTCAAGATAAATACTAAATGAAGAGGTTAACATCCTCCGATTATTCTTTTTTTAACAATAGTTTAAATCAACAATTTTATCCTCACCCATTCATATTACTATATACTTTACGGTTCAATAATATTTCATGCTTTCAATAAGTTCTAAATATTATGATGAACTTATCTTATATTATGTTAAACAAAGACCATCCCAGATATGAATCATTAGTTTATAGAGAAAAGATTGTAAAAGCCCACAAAGATGGCATTTTAGCCGATTCAGGCATGATTGCCCATGGCCGTGGCGAAACCTTTGATTATTTGATTGGCGAGAAAACTACTCCAAACTCATTAAATAGTATCGACGTCGCTAGTTGCTACTTTTTGACAAGAAAACATCCCGTTTTAAGCGTTAACGGTAACACCACTGCTCTTGTAGCCGAAGACATTGCCCAATTATCAAAAATACTTGACATTCCAGTTGAAATTAATTTATATTACCGTACACCTGAAAGAATTAAGAATATTGAAAAGGTTTATAATGATTTGGGAGTAAGTGAATTACTCGGTACTGACGATGATGATTTTATTGACACACCTGACCTAAATGGTCCAAGATCACCTGTCAGTATTGAAGGCATCAATAAGGCAGACCTTATTTTCATCCCCCTTGAGGATGGTGACCGTGCCGAAAAGCTATGTGCATTAAACAAGGACATTATTAATGTTGATTTGAATCCTTTATCACGTACGGCTCAAACTTCTACTGTAACAATTGTGGATAATATAGTACGAGTAATGCCTCAATTAATCAGTAGCGTTAATAAGAATATGAATGAGGATAAAAGTATTTTGTTAGACAAAATTGATAAGTTCAATAATAAGGTTAACTTGGATAATGCAATACATGATATTATAAAAAGATTTGAATAGTTAATCATACAAAGATATCATCTAAGTAAATAATAATAATTTAGGGGAAATTATTTTGAAAGTTTATGGTGTTACAGGTCTTCCCGGTTCCGGTAAAAGCATTATTTCCAAACTTGCCAAAAAAGAGGGAATTCATACTATCAGTATGGGAGATGTTATCCGTAAAGAAGCAGAAAAAAACAATTGTACAACCGGAGAAGCTGCAATAAATCTTAGAAAACAATACGGGAACAATGTTGTTGCAGACCGTTGTGTAAAGGAAATATACAGTCATTCACGTAAGAGAAATAATAAACCTGTTACTGTAAAGAAAATATATGACTCAAAGACAAAACATAATCCGCCCAAGAAATTTAAGAAAATTGAACAAGATGTTTATATTATTGAAGGTATTCGAAGTCCGCAAGAAGTAAAATACTTTAAAAGATATTTTAAAAACTTTAAAATTATTGCTATCCACTCAAATCCTAGAGAAAGATTTAATCGGCTGTTAAGGCGTAAAAGAAGTGATGATTCTTCAGATTACCGGGATTTTGTTGAAAGAGACAATAGGGAATTAAGATTCGGTATAGGTAATGTGATTGCAAGAGCCGACTATATGTTAATTAATGAAGGATCTATCCAAAAGGTTAAAAAAAGTGCAAAAGTGTTGATACAAAATGAACTCAAGCCAAAACAAAAGTTTAACAGAAAACCAAGTTTTAATAAAAACAAGAATAAACAAAACAGAAAGTTTAACAAAGGTAGAAAACAGTATCCAAAATATAACAACACCCCAAATTACAATAAACAAAAGCGAAGATAATCTTATTTCAGTAAGTGGCGACTTATCATTACTTTCCAATATTAAAAAGAGAATAAAAAAGAATGAAATGGAAGAACTAGCATACAATATTCTAAACAAGAACAAAAGTGAAAACACTTTAACCTTTTTTGTTAACAAGCAAGCTGCATTTAACAATACTTTTCATATGATTGATGAGAATATGTCACAACTGGGTGATATTGAAGTAATAATTAGTTGTAATAATCCTGATGAAATAATTGAATGGATTATTCAATAATAATTATTCCCTAAATCTTAATTTAAGCCCATTATAAACTATAATCATATTTTTCTTCAAGATGGGCTTTTTTAATGTTGTAAACTCCGCTATCAATTTTCCATTCAATATCAACTTCATCAATAACTATTTTTCTATCAAAGATTGGTCCGTCAATTACAAGTGTTTCTGCTTCTCCACCTTCAAATGCGGGATGTATTCCATATTTTTCATTTAGTTTTATTAATTCCTCTATTGTTTTTTTTGTTATTTTTTTTCCCAACCAGTCTTTGGTTAATCCGTATGCAGATACTCCTGTAATGATAACTTCAAAACCTAAGTCTATTATTTGATTCATGTATTCTATTGGATTTACATGCCATAATGGGGCGAATGATTGCAGTTCTAGTTTTTTACATATTTTGTCTATTCTTGATTTCTGGTAGGTTGATTCTAATGCTCCGGAGTATACTGCTTCAACTCCTTTTTCTTTTAGTCTAGCGAGTGTTGATTCCAGGTCATTTAGTTCTTCCTCTTTAATTCCATCAGTCATCACATCTATTGAGGGTATTTCCATTGCCGCAGAACAATAGTCTACCATGTGTATGTCTGGTACGTGGAACATGTAAGATTCTTTGTTTCTTGAAACCATTGCCAATAAACAGTATACCTCATCACCATTTTTTATGGCTTCATATAATGCCATAGTACTATCTTTTCCTCCAGAGTACAATATTACTGATTTCATTAAATAAACTCCTTTAAAAATTATATAATATAATATTTACAAAAAAATTGTTTATAAAAAAAAGGTTGGGTAGAAAGTGGATATTGAATATGTATTTTTTTATTCTTTACGTTTTGGCCTAAACTTAGGTGTTTTACGTTTATCTGATGATTTATTTTCTTTTCCACTTTGCTTTTTCTCATCTGATTTTGATGAACGTCTAAATGAGAATCTGCTTCTTGATTCTTTTTCAGAAATTTTTTTAGTTTTTAAGTCTTCATCCGTCAATTGTTTGAAGTTTTTGTTTGATCCTATATTTTGTTTTGGACTTTCATCAAAGGATTCATTAAATATGTCAATTGAATTTCCTTTAGACTCTTTAATTTTTCTGTTACGATTTCTGTTTCTTCTAGGAGATCCTTTCATTTCAGTTCCTGGAACAACTTTTCGTTTGATTTTTTCTCGTTCTGAAGGCTTTTTCTTTCGTTTCTTTCTGAAGTTGTTAATGAAGGTTATAAGACTGTCAACGAAGAATCCTGCAATTGCAACCAATACTCCAATTACACCTGAAACAAGAATTATATTTGTTTCATTTGGCAATATTTTACTTATGGCTGCTATTTCTGTTTCTGTAGGTCCAGTTACATTTTGTATTACTACATTGTTTTTGGACAATTCTTCCATGATTTTTGTTACGTTGTTAGCTTTAACTGTTGCATTTGCTTGCATTGATGTATATCTTAGGTGAGTGTAGGTTTCTCGTTTGAATGTGTTGTAAATACTTGCCAGTACTCCTTGTGGGTCTCCACCTTCTTTAATTTTTATTAAAAAGGTATTGTTCTGAGTTTCTACTACATTTGTAATATTTTCGTTACTGTTGTTTAATGCTTGCATTATCAGATTTCGCTCGTAATCCGAATCAAATTCTTCATCTATTTTTATTATTATTCCCTGATAATCTAATTTTTCTACCCCATTTATCGCAGTTATGTTTTGTATTGTCTGTGTTAGATTTGTGTTTGTAGATATATCCATTGTGACTACATCAGAACCTACTGTACTTTCCTCCACTATTGTTCTCGTAAAGTCAGGTAAATCCCCTACAATTGGAGACAATAGGAAGGCTCCTCCGGCTAATCCTACTATTAAACCTAATAATATTACAGATATTAGATTTTTTTTACCAATATATGGTGTTAGCAGTGCCGTTGAAAATACAAATAACATTGCTAGGATAAATAAAACTATCATTATTATTATAGTCAATGCGTCCATTTACTATCCACCCTCTCATAAAATAATTTGTTATATCAAATTCTTGTTTAATATTAATCATGTTTATGTATCTTCTCTTATTAGTAATTTCCTAAAAGAAATATTTAATTAATAAAAGTTATTTTAATTTTGAAAAACTTTTTATTATTATAAAACATATAATATAACTGAAAAATAAAAAAGAGGTATATCTATGAAAGATTTATTAAAAAGATTATCAGAAGCATGTGGTATTTCAGGATTTGAAGATGAAGTACGAGACATACTCAAAGAAGAATTAAAAGACTACGTGGACGAAATGGAAACCGACGTAATGGGTAACCTTATAACAACCCACAAGGGTAAAGAAGGAAAACCTAGCGTTATGTTAGCATCCCACATGGACGAAATCGGTTTAATGGTAAGTTTCATAGACAAAGAAGGATTCTTAAGATTTGTAAAAATTGGTGGAATTAACGATCAAATGTTATTAAACCAAAAGGTATACATCCAAACAAAAAATGGAGAAGTGCCTGGTATAATTGGTTCAAAACCACCACACATAACTAGTGCAGAAGAAGCTAAAAAAATCATATCCTACAAAGACATGTTCATAGACATTGGTGCAAAAGACCAAGAACAAGCTGAAGAATTAGTATCAATAGGTGATGCAATTGTATTCCATACTGACTTCGAAGAATGTTTAAACGATTTGGTGATGGGTAAAGCACTCGATAACCGTGTAGGTTGTGCAGTAATGGCAGAAGTAATGAAACAAACAGATTGTGATGCAACAGTATATGGGGTAGGAACTGTTCAAGAGGAAGTAGGTCTTAAAGGAGCTAAAACTTCTGCATTCAAATTAAATCCGGATATGGCAATAGCATTAGATGTAACAATCGCCGGAGATCATCCTGGAGTTAAACCTGAAGATGCATACATCAAAGCAGGAAAAGGTCCAGTAATCTCATTTGCAGATGCAAGCGGTAGAGGATTACTTACCCATCCAATGATGAAAAAACTATTGGTAGAAGCTGCAGAAGCTGCCGACATTGATTACCAATTAGAAGTAGGTGATGGTGGAACAACTGATGCAACAGCAATACACCTTACACGAGAAGGAATTGCAACAGCAACACTATCCTCTGGTTCAAGATACATTCACACGCCAACAAGCGTAGTAAACGTTAAAGATGTTGAAGACACTGTAAAACTTATACTCGAATTCTTAAAACGCTTATAAGTGAGTAAAAATTCACTTATACATTTTTTTAAAAATAATTACTTTATTAAAAAATTTATTCTACTTTTAACAATACAAAATAATTCTTTAAATACGAAAAAATAGTAAAAAGAGGATTATTTAAAAGACTGAGTGTTAATTCCACCCAACCTAACATTAGCTTTTAATTTTAACTTATCTTTTGATGAATCGTATTCATTTCCTTTATATTCTGTTTCAGATATTTTCTGATAACCTGACGGATTCAATCCACCCACCTTAATATTGCATGATACATCAGCTACTGGTTTTTTGAGGTTAATGTTTATTCCACCAACTTCAATTTTAGATTTTACTTTAGTAACACCTTTAGGCATTCCTTTAATATTTAATCCGCCAGTAGCAATTTTTGTACTAACTTTAGATAACTTTCCACCATTTAAATCCAGGTTTACTCCTCCAGCTGTTACATCCAATTTGAGTGAGTTTACTTTAGATTTTTCAGTGAATTTTCCATCAAATCCACCGGCAATGATATCACAATTTATATTGTATTTATATTTGTTACTTAATACGATAGTTAAATCTGTATCATTTGAATCAACATTAACATTAAGTGTTGATTTTTTTTGTTTATTAGTTATTGTAGGAGCTTTTTTACCCCCTTTTGATGTAATGTTATAAGCATTATCCGTATCAGCAAATTTTATATTGACTCCACCAGTACTTTGATGAATATTAAGATTTACTTTTGATATATTTCCATTAGAATTATCCGAAGAATTATCTGATTGACTAAGTTGTGATTGATCAAAGACCGTTTCTACAGTTTTTTCTTTTTGAATTGAGTCTTTAACAAATGTTCCATACCCTACCACAATAATTGAGAATATTATTGCTATAATAATTACTATTCCCAATGTTTTACTATAATCCATTTATAACAACCCCACGAGAATTATTACGATTAAATAGAAAATTCCATAGTTTGCTAAAAAGGATTTTCCATATCCAATATTATGTTCTTCACTTACAGCGATAATTTCAATTACCATTTTCCATAAGTATACTAATAATAGTATTGGAATTATTACCAACTTATCAAAGAATGTTAATGCAAAACCTAAAATTATTAGGATATTTAATACACTAGAATAACTAGTTAGATTAAATGTGTTCATAAAAGAACCTGTTCCACCAAGAAGTTTAGCAAATGCATATACAAAGATTGATTTAATGAATCTGTATACCAATGGGAAAATTATTGCAATAGCTACTAAAAGTAATGTTGTAACTAAATCTTTTGTAGTAATTCCTATTATTAAAGCAAGAATTACATGATAGAATATTAATGTTAATATTCCATTGTACCCTTTTGATTGACATTTATAGTATAAAAAGTCATCTGGATTCAAGATTACTTGACCACTTTCTGTGAAGAAGTTAGAAATTCTTGACATCATAATTAAAATTTTGATAAAAATCATATTAATAGTTAACTTCAAATAATTATCTAAGATGAAGGTATTTATATGAATGTTATTACTGTAATATCTAGCCCAAGAAAAAAAGGAAACTGCAAAAAAATAGTAGATTATATTACAAGCGGAATTAATGACCGGGGCGGTGAAAATAAGATTTATTTTGTTGATGATTTGAACATTAAATGTTGTCAAGGATGTAAAGCATGCAAAAACATGGAAAAACCAACAAAGTGCGTGTTAAATGATGACTTCAACAGGATAATGTCCGAAGTTGAAAAGTCGGATGCTTTCATATTTGCCAGTCCCAATTATTTTGGTGAAATTAATGCTCAGGGCCATATTTTCATGAACCGCTTTTATTCCATGACAAAAACAACACCCAATAGATTAAAAAATAATCCCAAATGTATAATAATCCACACTTATGGGGCAAGTCAAGGACATTATGATGAATACATCAATAAACGTGCCAAGATATTTAATTCCATAGGATGTAACGTGATTAAAATATTGTCTATTGGTGAAAATAAACCCATCAGTGGAAATTGCGAAAAATTGATTGAAGAATTAGTTGAAATAGGTTCAACATTACAATAGAAAAAGTTCTACTAATATAATAGGTGTGGCTGTTAATGTCGACGGAAGAGAAAATTATAAAATTACTTAAGGAAGATGAAAGAGTTTTAATAGCAGAACTATTAAACGATGAACAAAAAAAGGAAATATTGAAAATAGAAATGAAAAGATTACAAGAAACAATACCCTTAATTAATAGAAGCCTGCAACAAGCTTTTGATGAAGAAAAGGCCATTGTAGTTATTAAGGATCGTACTGGTATTGTTATACCGGATGAAGAATTAACACCAACACTCACGCTAGAAACTGATACTGGAAAAATTATTGGTGAAGAAATATATGATCCTGAGGAATTGGAGGATTTACGTGATGACCCTGAAGCATATTTTATATCAGAACATTTCGTAACATACCCCAATATGCCGGTTGCTGGTGAAAAACAGTTCTTTGTAGTTTCTGAATTATGCAATGAACTTGAAAATGAGGATAAAATACGTGAAAGTGCCTCAAGTATGGTAATTTCTGCACCATCGACCGAAGCTGACCATTATATTAAAGATTATTATGGAATAAGCAAGGAAGAGAAAATTGTTACCATAATAATCGGATTTACAGAATAAGAAAAAAAAGAGTAGAAGTTAAAAAGAAAACATCCTATTTGATCGTTTTAGGTTTTGGACAATTGAATAAAAGTTTTTTCCAATTTACATTTTTTGTTCCCCATGAATTACGTTCTAAATTAGAACTTGATGGATATACGCTGTTTACCATATACTTTCCAGAATTACCACTATTTGATAGGACATTATCATTATGTTTTAAAGTAATTTTTTGAGCGTTGTTATAAATTGTAGCACTTGTCATTGTACCCCTATTGGAAGTAATAGTTGATTTAACAATTTTTTCATTCAATTTACCATCAAATACTACATTATATAATGCTGCACCCATTTTTGCATAGTTATTATTAAATCTGGATTTCTGAATGTTAACATTCAGATTTCCCCTATCAATAACGTTAGATACAGCTCCACCACACTTACCAGAATTCTTGTAAAAGTTCACATTTTCTGTTTTAAAGTAAATATTTCCTTTTCTGGCATGTGTATATATTGCACCAGTTTTTTGTCCATAATTTTCATCAATATGAGAATTTTTAATGTTAAATTCTATATTTTTATTATCAGACCACGTGTATATTGTCGCTGAATCTTTTGCAGTGTTTTTATATATTTTTGATGAAACTATATCAACTTTTACATCATCTCTTGCGATTGTTGCTAATGCAGCTCCAATATTTGCTTTGTTGTTGTATATGTTAGTCTTGGCTATTTTTGTTTTGGCAGTTTTTATAGCATAATTATAAACTGCTGCCCTGGATGATTTTGCATCACAATTGTTTATTATACTATTTTTCATTTCAAAGCTTAATTTAGTTCCTGCCCTATTTGTTATTGCACTTCCGTTTTCTACGGATTTACTGTTGGATATTTTTATATTGTTCGCTTTAAATATGAGTGAATTAAGATCTGCCCTATTATATAATGTTCCACCCATTCCACCAGCAGTATTTTTGTTAAATTTTAAGTTTTCATATGATACAAATAATGGTTCATAATCAGTAGTTGAATAAATTGCTCCACCTTCCAATCTTGCTTTGTTGTTAGTGAATTGACTATTTTTCACCAATACTTTTGTTATGTTTAAGTTTGCCCAGGAATATACAGCACCACCCAGTGTAGCATAGTTATTTGTGAATTTACATTTGTTTACTGTGAAATAAACATTTATTATTCCCAGATTAGTAATACAACTACCATTTCCTATTGGAGACTTGTTTTTATCAAATATTGAATTTGATACTTTTGTAAATACTGTTGCCCCAGCTTTATTATATAGTATTGCAGCATTACCATTTTTTACTGTTAAACAATTCTTAGCTACAATATTATGTACATTGCAAATTAGATTTGAATTTTTAGAGTGACTGTAAATAGTTCCACCATATCGTGCTTTGTTTTTATTTATTGTCACATCATCCAA
The DNA here is from genome assembly GCA_017430835.1 of Methanosphaera sp. Next base: position 59,520 of record JAFRMD010000082.1, on the reverse strand, counting down.
GTTTACAAGAACTTGTTTTCTTGCAACATTATAAAAAACTCCACCATTTGCTGAGGCATTATTATTACTTAAAATACAGTGGTTAACGTTAAGACTAATTTTTCCATTATCAGCAAAACTCCATAATCCTGCACAGTTTTCTGTAGCAACATTATCCACCAATCTTGATTTTTTAATATTTATTTCAATGTTGTTTGGTGTATGAGAGTAAAATACTGCCCCCTGTTGTGCCTTATTTTTACTTGCTTTTATCTTTGACAATTGTAAATCAATATTCCCCTCTTTCTGATGAATGTTAATTGAACCGCCATATAATGCTTGATTATGCTTAAATGTTGAATTTGTTATAGATATTTTATCGGATGTCGGATTGATATAATAAATTGCCGCACCATATTTTGTTGCCTTGTTATTTTCAAAAATACAATTTTTAATGTTAACTATTGTATTATAACTTCTTATGGCAGAACCAGAATCACTTTTAGCCTTTTCAAATTTAATATTTTTAATGTTAACACGTAAACGTTTATTATTAAAGATGAATAATCCTATTTTGCTTTGTCCAGAAATTATTGTTTTATAGGGACTTTTTCCTATGATGTTAATGGTTTTAATTGTTTTTAATTTCTTAATTTTAAAAACAGCCGTATTTGCTTTAATATTTCCTAAATTGTATATTCCATTATCCAAGTAAATATTTGCGATTTCAGTATTGTCTATATATTGAAGAGCATTTATTGCAGTTGTTATTTGTTGTGTATTCTTCCAATTTAAACCTGTTTTATAATTTCGAGATTCTGGACTAACATATCTGTCAAAACTTTTAATTATATTACTTTTTAAAGTCAATATTAGATCTTGAGTATTATTATTATATGCTTCATCATCTATTATACTGAATGTCATATTATGTTTTCCAGAAGAAAATATTAATGTATCAAATTTTTCTGAAAAACTTCCGTTTGTCTTGAAAGTTTTTACTTTATTTCCATCCATTGTAATCAATACATTAACTCTCTTATTTAATGGATTGTTAAATTCATCGGTTATACTTGAATTAATTTCCAGAATGTTTCCCTTAGTTGTTGTAATATTTTTTAAGTTAAAATTTACGTCTGACTTTTCAATAAATATTATTGTGTTCTTTTCGGCCCTTGCTGTTTTTTTGCGATTTAAGTAAGTGTGCGTCAAGTTATGTTTTCCTGCACTGAATCCTGCTGGGAAAATATAGTTTAATGTTGCTACACCATCATTTACTTTGATTTCCTTCGTTTTTCCATCATCATCCATAATTGTTTTTCCATCTATTTTATAAAAAACCGTTCCATTATTTACTTTATTATTACCCTCATATACTTCCGTTTTGAATGTTGTGTTTTTGGATGCTTTTGTTTTAATATCATCAGCTTTAACAGTTATGGATTTATCTATTGTATATGATTTTTTACTTTGTTTTTGAACATTTACTGGTGGTACGTTCTTTTTTTGTATTGTTTTTTCTATCGTATTTGTGTCGTTAGTTGTTTGCTTTGAAGATACTACAGATAGACCAAATAATAAAATAATTATAATAAAAAAAATCATGGAAATTCTTAATTTTTTCATTATTACACCAATTTTTACTAAACTTTATATTATAGTAGTTCTGTTTAAACAAATATATAAATGAGACTTGGCAAAAATGATTTTTTAATACAAAAAAGTATTACTCATTTTTACCTTTGTTCAAAACAAACAATAATAATTATCATATCATCTAAATATAATAATATTATATTTTATGTGGTTTGATTTTACTTGGAGCAGTCTGGGCCCACTTATACAGTCGTTCAAAGTTGAATTTCTGCTTACTTTTACGAATAATATTAGCTGCTACATTTACATCCGCATTTAATAGTTTACCATTTTGTGTTTTATATAATCCACAGTATATTCGTTTGCCTTTGAATTCATATTTTTTTCCTTTTTGATTTTCATCATATGTTGGTAATATGTCGTTGTCTAGGAAACTGCTTTTGCTTGTGTAGGATTCTTCTTGTATTATTAGTGTTATGTCGTGTTTTTGTGTTTGTGTTTCTAGTTTTTCTTTGAATTGTTTGAAAGCAATTTGTGAGAATATTTGATTTTAATTAGCTTTATTCCATTTATTTTAACAATTTTTTTGTAATTATAAAATTTAATATAAATAATTCTATATATTAAAAAAATGTAATATTCTTATATAAAGAAATTATTTTTGTGGAGGAATAAATATTACGAAAAAACCGGATGAAGTACTTCAAGAAGTTTTAGATACTCTTAATCCACTTCGAGGAGTTCAAAGTGTTGGAGTATTAAATGATGATGTACGTAAACATATCTTAGAAATTGAAATGGAAAAAACTGGAGAACTTATTCCTGTAATTAATGTAGGAGTACATGAATGTTTAAACAGAGAATATACTGTGGCAATAATTAAGACTGCAACTTTCAGACCACCACCAACTCCAACTGTTCAATTAGTTGATAATTTCGGAAACGTTATCGGTGAAGAAATTGTAAACAATGAACAAAAAGAAAAACATGAATCCAACGAAAATGCCACTTTCATTACACCAGACTTCGTACTTACACAAAATCCAAAAATATTAGAAACCAACTTAAACGTTAACTACATGAACAAAGAGAAACCTAGACAAGCCTTCATTTTACCACCAGTACAATTTATTGAAGTTGAAGAACTCGAAGATACATGTGATGTAGTTTCAAGCAGTCCTGATCCGCTTGCAGACTTATATATTAAAGAATATTTCGATTTTGAAGATGATGCTAAACTTGCATCCATTCTAGTGGGTTTTAATGTTAAAAAAGATTAAATTGAACTAATCAAAGCTAATGGTGAAAAATCATGAGCACAAAAGAGAAAATACTTGAAATTATCCGTCAAGACGAATCAATAATGATTGCAGAAATGATGGATGATGATATGAAAAAGGCAGTTCTTGAATTTGAAATGAAAAGACTCAACGAATTAGTTCCATTTATTAACAAAGGTATGGAAGAAGCATTCAAAGAGGATGAAGCAATAGTTTTAATCATCGATAATACTATCAAAAATGACAGAATCGAAAATTCATACGCTACCCAGGATACTTCATTTACTTTAAGAACAGAAAGTGGTAAAATTATTGGTGAAACAATTTATGATGAAGAAGAACTTGAAGAATTAAGGGATGATCCAAGTGTTACTTTTTTATCAGATAATTTTGTTACATACAACAATATTGCAACACCCGGAGAAAAACAGTTCTTTGTAATGAGCAGTACTACAAGCAAATTCTTTACAGACATTGACTTAGAAAGTATGCTTTCCAGCATAAAGGTTGCAATACCATCAACAGGAACAGACCATTACATTAAAGACTACTTTGATTTAGCTCATGATGAACCAATAGGTACTTTAATTGTTGGATTTACTGAATGAAGGAAGTTTCTTATGTCAATAATGAAATATATTGAAGAATTAAGTGATATTTGTGGCGTAGCTGACTTTTCCCTGAATCAGGAAAAACTTATTGAAACATATGGTGAAGATATTTGCAAATACCCCTACGCCATAGCTATTGGCCATAAAATGTTAGAAGAGATTATTGAAACTATTCCTCAAACATATACTGATGATGATTTAGCTAAGGCTTATCTTGACGAATATTTTAATTCACATACGCGTGTTTCAGGTATTGCACAGAAGGTTGTGAATTACATAGAAAAAGAAGGTTATCATGCAATTGAATTAGATGTTTCAGGCACAAATCCCAAATTAAGTCTTAAAAAACCTTTCAGCAATAAGGCTAGTGCAAACTTGGCGGGTATCGGATGGTTAGGAAAGAACAACTTGTTTACTACCAAAGAATTTGGTCCTAGACTTACTTGGGCTACTGTTTTAACTGATGCTCCCTTAGGTGATTATGCTAAAAAACCTATGGATTCATTATGTGGTGACTGTGTAATCTGCGTTAAAGCCTGTCCCGGAAACGCTATTGTAGATTTACCTAATCCCAAAGAATCTTATAATCCTCAAAAGTGTGGTGAATTTTTAACAAATAGAAAAAAAGAGGGACATCCCGTTGCCTGTGGAATGTGTTTGTTCATATGTCCTTATGGTAATGACAAGGTAGAAAAAGCCTAAAAGAATAATTACAAGGAGTTGTTTATCAATGAAAGTAGTTACATTAATAACCTCCCCAAGACATAGAGGTTACACCAAACAAATAGTAGACAGACTAACTATTGGTATTGAAGATAATGGAGGAACGAATGAAGTTCTTTTCCTTGATGACTTTAATATTCAACATTGTACGGCATGTCGAGCCTGTGAAAAAGGTGGAGGTTGCGTATTAGATGATGATTATAATCTGATTTTAGATAAGATTAGACAATCCGATTATTTCATATTCACAGCACCAGTTTACTATAATGACATTGCAGGTTTTTCAAAAATGTTTTTAGATAGGCTGGGTTCACCAAATTATGATCCGGAACTAACAATACCTGAAACAAAAGCGTTGCTGATGATTACTCATATGTCCAAAAACATTAATGATTTTGTAATCGAAAACACACATCGTTGTCTAGCAACAGGAAACTTTAAGGTTAACAAAATTTTAGATATAGGTAATTTGATGGCTGATGGCAAACTTGAAGAGTTTGAACTTGAGGACTATGAAGATATTGGATATGAACTTGAAGAATATGAAATCATTCCACATAAACTTGACTTAGACTCCGCAACCCTTTAATCTCCCATCATTATTTTTTATTGTTTTTATCGTCTTGTAATGTATCATATATTGTTTGCGCTAATTTTTTGTTAATACCTTCAACTTCTGAGATTTCTTCATAACTTGCATCATATATTGCATCAAGACTATCAAAATGAGCCAGTAATGCTTGTTTCCTTTTTTTACCTACTCCAGGTATTTCATCAAGTATTGATTTGGTGAATGCTTTGCTTCTTAGTTGCCTATGGAATGTTATTGCAAAACGGTGCGATTCATCTCTAACGTATTGTAATAAATGTAATGCTGTTGATTTTCGTGGTAAAATAATGGGTTCGCTTCGTCCAGGCACATATAATTCTTCAAATTTCTTTGCAAGACCGACAAGTGGCACATCGTTAATACCTAATTCTTTGAATACTTCTACTGCCATTCCTAATTGTCCCTTTCCACCATCTATAAGCACTAGATCTGGTTTTATAAACATTGTATCACCTGGCTTATGTTCTTTATCATTATCTGGTGATAATCTTGAGTATCTTCTTGTTATTACTTCTTTCATCATTGCAAAGTCGTTTGGTCCTGGTGTTTTCATCTTAAATTTTCGGTACATTTTCTTTGCAGGCTTTGCATTTTCAAAGACTACCATTGATGCTACTGCATGTATCCCGGATATGTTTGATATATCAAATGCTTCAATATGGAACGGCAGTCTTGGCAGATTTAAATATTGTTCTAACGTTAATAATGGGTTTTCTTCTTCTTTAGTATTTTCTGTGAGACTAATATGGGCATTTTTCTTTGCAATTTTTATTAGCGTTGAATAATGACCGTCTTCTGCTACTTTTATCTTAATTTTATGTCCCTGTTTTTCTTCTAACCATTCTGTTATTATTTCTTCATCTTCTATTGATTTTTCAAGAATTATCTCATCAGGTGCGGGTGCTGTTGAATAGTACTGTTTTATAAACTCAGTCAGTATTTCCTTGTCTGTGAAGTTTTCAATTTGTTTTAGAACCAAATCATCTTTCTTGTTTGTTTTTCCATTTCTGACTGATAATATTACCACTGCTGCTTCTGTGTCATTATGGTCTATTCCAATTACATCTTGGTCTACGTCCTGTGTTGGTTGAATATTTTGTTTTTCTAGTGTAATCTTTATTGTTTCTATTTGGTCTCGTTTTAATGCTGCTTTTTCAAATTCCATGTTTTGTGAGTAATATTTCATTTCACTTTCCAGTTGTTTTATGATTGTCTTATATTTTCCTTGTAGGAGTAATTTAATACGTCGAATATTGTTATTATATTCTTTTCGTGAAATGTTATTTACACATGGTGCATTGCATTGTTTAATTTGATAGTTTAAACATGGTCCATCCATATGTTTGCATGTTCTAATTTTAAAGTTTTTGTTTAAAAAATCTATAAATGCTCTTGCATGCGTAACATCCGTATATGGACCATAATATGATGCTCCATCATTTTTTAGTCTTCTTGTTACATGTATTCTTGGAAACTCCTCGTTAGTAATTTTTATATAGGGGTACTGTTTTCCATCCTTAAGGTCAACATTATATCTTGGCTTATACTTTTTAATTAAATTCGCTTCAAGTATCAAAGCTTCTTTTTCAGTATTTGTTAAAATATACTCCAAGAACGAAAAATGTTTCATTAAAACTTGTGTTTTTGGATTGTCAAGCTTGTTTTCATCCCTAAAATAACTTTGAACTCGATTTTTTAGTTTTTTTGCTTTGCCAATGTATATAATCTCTTCATTTTCATCATGCATAATATATACACCAGGTTTTTGTGGAAGTTCTTCAGGACCATACAATTTCATTGACATAATTTTATTACTCCAAAAAATAACACTATAATATTACTATTATCGTTATTTCTTAATTAATATTTAAATATTGATAAGATGAGAAAATAATGATTTATGAAAAAAATAATAGGGAATAAGAAAAGCATTATTTTTCTATTATAATTTGTTAAAGAAATGATTTTGAACATTATCTCTTTCTATTAAATGTAACAACATTCCAACCATTTTTTTAACCCCATAACAATAAAATATACCTTTTATATTAGTTAATCCATTTTTTCATCCTCCACAATCAATATCCAAAAAAGTCATTGAAAGATTTAAATTTAAAAATAAACATAAATAGTAAGGATAAGCAAAATTGCAAATATTTTAAAAAAAAAGGAGGTTTTAGAATATTAAAGAATAAAAAGATATTGGCCTTTTTAATATTTTGCATATCCCTACTTATTCTTGTAGGCTCGGTTTCAGCATCAAAAGCAAATGATACTAAAGCAAGTGATACTAAAGCAAGTGATACTAACGTGAAGAAAGTAGGAGCAAACACTAATAAAAAGACAACAACTACTACCCAAACAACTAAAAAAAGCTCAACAACTAGTAGTACTTTGTATGTTAACTCCTTGTCTGGTAATGATTCAAATGATGGATCAAAAGATAAGCCATTTCAAAGTATGGAAAAAGCAATATCAACAACCAAAAATCAAAGTTCGTACAATAACATTTACTTATATAACGGTTCTTATAGTCTTAACAAAAGTTCAAGCATATCAAATACTTTAACTATTACTGGAGAAAACAAAAAAGAAGTAACAGTTAATTCTGATAACAATCAGTTATTTCAAGTAAACTCAACAACTTTAACCTTAAAAAATCTAAAAATTACTGGTTGTTCAGCAAATTATGGAGGAGCAATTAAAACATTTGAAAACTCCCAACTAATTGTAGACAACTGTACATTTACTAGTAATCATGCAAATTATGGAGGGGCAATTAGTAACATTGCACCAAATGTAAAAATTACTGTTAAAAACACAGAATTCAATATGAACAATGCCAGTCAATATGGTGGTGCAATCGTTAACACGGGTGACTCATCAACCACAAGTATAAAAAATTCAGTGTTTAACAATAATCAATTAACAACCAAAACACATAATAGACTACCTTCATCTGGTGGCGCATTATACTTTGGAGGAAATACATCCAATATTGTAGAAAATTCATCATTTTCAAGCAATTATGCTTATTATGGTGGAGCTATTTACAACTCAGGTTCCAGCAATTTAACATTAGTTTCAACAAAATTTAACTCCAACAAAGCAATATTCAACACATACACCGGACTTGGTGGAGCAATAATGATTGGAACCGGCAGAGCATCATTTAATAACCTAACATTCACATCAAACAGTGCAAATGATGGTGGAGCCATTTACTTAAAAAATAGAAATAATTTCACAATAAAGAAGTCATATTTCGCCAATAACAGCGCAGTTTCATATGGTGGTGCTATAAGTGCTAGTGGAAGTATATCCGAAGTAACTATAATCAATTCCACTTTTATTTCAAACAGTGCACGTAATGGAGCTTCATACATAGCAACAAATTATAGTATTACAACCAATATCAGAAATTCCAAATTTAGCAATAATATTGCTGAAAAGAATGGGGGAGCAATATTTAACAACTATGAAAATAACAAGTTCATTATTCGACTTTCGACATTCAATGAAAATTATGCTAAAGCTCATGGTGGAGCTTTCGCAAATACGCATCAAGACAGCATCATCAACATTATAAACTCCAATTTCACATCCAATAAGGCATCATATAAGGGTGGCGCCATACTTAATACAGGTAATCGTTCAAAAATACACATAACGGGCTCAATATTTGATTCAAACTATATCTGTGAACTTAAGAATGGAAATGAATATGGAGCTGGTGGAGCAATTTATCTCGGCGGACAAAGTATTAATCTAATCCAATCAGATACATTCACAAAAAATAAAGGATACAACGGTGGTGCAATATATTGCGCAAGTGCAAGCCGTACAACCCTTAAAACACTTGAATTCACCTCAAACGAAGCCAAAAACCGTGATGAATATGGTTTTGGTGGAGGCGTAATGGTTGGTGCCGGTAACATTAATTTCACAAAATTAACCTTCCGTAGCAATACTGCAGATCGTGGCGGAGCGATAAGCATAAACAGTGCTTTAACATACAAGATTACCAATTCCAAATTTGTAAATAATGTCGCTAAAAGTTATGGTGGAGCAATAAATTATTATGGTACATTAACTGTTAAAAATTCGGAATTTACCGGTAACCATGCATCAAGTCGTGGAGGAGCATTATTTAACCTTGGAACTCATGACATTATAAATATTCAAAATTCCAAGTTTACAAAGAATGTTGCTTTTCATGGAGGTGTTATTGCTACAAGTGCTAATTACTCTGAACATGAAATTTCTAACTCCGTATTCACTAGTAACAAAGCAAATAATGGAGGAGTTATTAACACCATGGCACCATATGTTGAATGGAATTTAAAAAATAGTAAATTCATCACAAACAATGCAAATAATGGAGGAGTAATCTTTACTTTCGAATCTTCAAATAATTTCATTATAAAAAATAATTTATTTAATAAGAATAAGGCAAGCGAAAGTGGAGGAGTAATCTATTCTGAATCAACCAAAAACATATTCAAAACCGATTCCTCAAACTTCACAGGCAATAATGCTAAAAATCATGGAGGAGCAATATTTCTTAAAAATTCCAATATAATAATAGGACTAAACAACAGGTATCTGTCAAATAAAGTTACACATTCCAAGGGTGTTGGAGGAGCAATTTACACTCATGATTCCAATAGTAAAATATTTGCGTCACAAGAAGAATATCGTTCAAATGTAGCATATAAAGGGTCTGCAATATATAATAAAGCCTTAAATAGCAGAGTTTCATCCAGTGTATTCGTAAATAAGAAAGTTCAAATTTACTCTACATCTTCAATGAATGCCAAATTTAACTGGTGGGGAAAAAACAAAGGATTTAAATCAACAAGTAAAGTTAACACTGATTGCCCGATTGTTTTAACAAGCAATTTCAAACAGGAAAACAAAAAAAAGAAAGCTTACAAATTGATAATAGAAGCATCAATTAACAAGTACAATAAATCAGGCAAATTACATTCACTTTCTAAGAACGTTTATCCTGTAAAACTATCAATCAATAATAATACTTACATTACAGATTCACAGAAAACATTTAAAACAAAAATTAAAAATTTAACAAAATTTACTGTTAAAATTGATAAACAATCCTTAAAATATAAAGTATCCCTTAAGAAAGGAAATAATACCACTTCACCAAAAAGTGCAAAGGGAACCTTATATATTAATTCAAAAACGGGTAATGACAAAAACACGGGCACATCATCCAATGCTATAAAAACGCTTAATAAAGCATTGACACTGCTAAACAACAATTCTTATTCGAGAATTTATTTATTCGATGGAAAATATGTTCTTAAAAAATCTGCAACTATAAATAAGGATGTAACTATTGAAGGAATGAATGTTAATAATGTTATTGTAACTACAAAAACCAATAATAATTTAATTATTAATAAAACCAAAGTTACATTTAAAAACCTGACATTTAAGAATATGAAAGCAACTAAAGGTGGAGCAATAAGAAGTAATAGATTATCTACATTAACTATTAAAAACTGTATATTCAAGAAAAATTCTGCATCAAATGGAGGAGCAATATACATTAACAACAATGCTAAGGCAATAATTAGTAATTCAACATTTAATAGCAATACTGCACAAAGTAACGGTGGAGCAATTTATGCAAAAGGGAATAATAATATATTAATTATTAAAAATTCAAAATTCACAAAAAATAGTGCAAAAAATGGTGCTTGCATAGCTACTAAAAGTCAAACATCAGAAATTGATTTATCAAATAATGTATTTAAAAATAATATGGCAACAAATGGAGCAGTAATCTATTCTGGAGCAGAACACATTACATACATCATAGAAGAGAATAATTTTTCATCAAATACTGCATCAACAAACGGAGGAGTCATATACTCAACTGGAAAATATAATTATTATAAAATAAATGATAATCTATTAAATAAGAACAAAGCAAGTAAAGGAGGAGTCATTTATAGTAATGGAAGTGGTACCAAGTTAAGGTTTGATAACACCACGGTTTCAGGCAATACTGCAAGTAAAAATGGAGCTGTAGCAATAATAGAAAAAAATAACATTATATTAACATCCAATAACAGGTACACCTCAAACAAAGTTACAAGCAAGACAGGTGTTGGCGGAGTATTCTATATTAAGGATTCTTCAAGTCGTTTAGCTTCTCAACAAGATGAATATAGATCTAATATTGCAAGTAAAGGTTCGGCAATTTACAACAATGGTTTATATTCCAAGATAAATTCATCAGTTATAGTAAACAAGGGAATACAGGTTTATTCATCTGTAAACATGTTTGCCAAGACAAACTGGTGGGGATCAAACTCAGGCTTTTCATCAAGAAGCAAGGCACAAACAGGTTGTCCCGTAATATTTGCATGTTCATTTTCGCCAGAAAACAAGACCCATACAGGCTATAATCTTGCAATACACTTATCCGTTTACAGATTCAATAATTCTGGCGTTCTAACTATAATTGACAAGTATATTTATCCAGTTACAATATACATTAATGACGAAAGCTACACAACAAACTATGAACTGATGATTCCTATAAAAACGAACACAAGTAAGTACACAGTTAAATTAGATAATCAAGTATACAAGTATAAAGTACGAAGTTAAATATAAAGCATTTACATTGTATAAATGAATTAACATTTATACAAAACTTTTTTTAAAGTGAGGAATATTATAATCCATATTTAAAAATCCATATAATAAATTTCTTTTTCAAATTAATGTTGAAAAAAGCAAATTCTGCTTAATAAACCCATATAAAAATCTTAATTCAAATTTTTAAAGAGAATCTTTTTTATTCCCCTAATTTGTTTGAAATAATCATCAAAAGATGCGAAAATATTTAACATGATGTTTTTTCCATTCAACTTTCAATAATATTAACAATTACTTTCAATAGAATATATGTATATGTCAAAATTCATTTTACATTCAGATTATAAACCTTTTGGTGACCAGCCAAAAGCGATTCAATCACTTGTTGAACACTTTAAGGATGGGGACAACGAACAAGTTCTGGAGGGTGTTACAGGTTCTGGAAAAACATTTACAATGGCTAACGTTATTGAACAACTTGATAAACCAACACTTGTAATGAGCCATAATAAGACCCTGGCATCACAATTATACGAGGAATTCAAGGAATTCTTCCCAGAAAATGCTGTGGAATACTTCGTTAGTTACTACGATTATTACCAGCCAGAAGCTTATGTTGCACAAACCGACACGTTTATTGACAAAGAATCCAGTGTTAACGAGGAAATTGATCGTTTAAGACACTCAGCTACCCAGTCCCTGCTTACTAGGGATGATGTGATTGTTGTAAGCAGTGTGTCCTGTATTTATGGTATTGGTTCTCCAGAGGATTATGCTGAATTCACACTTCAACTTGAAATTGAACAGGAAATATCAAGGGAAGATATTCTTAAAGCATTAGTTGAAATGCAGTATGAAAGAAATGATATCGAATTTGTAAGGGGTAAGTTCAGAGTTAGGGGCGATGTTATTGAAATATTCCCAATAAACGCAAACTATGCCATCCGAATCGAAATGTGGGGAGATGAAATTGATGTCATATACAAGATTGACCCACTGAAAGCAGATATTATTGAAGAAGTACGGAAAGTTATAATATTTCCTGCAAAACACTTCGTAATTGCCAAAGAAAAACAAGACGTTGCTATAAAAAATATTAAAAACGAACTTGCTGAACGTGTAGCAACATTCAAGGCTACGGGAAAATATGTTGAAGCTCAAAGGATTGAACAAAGAACAAATTTTGACATGGAAATGCTTCAAGAAATTGGTTACTGTTCGGGTATAGAAAACTATTCTATGCATATGAATGGAAGAAAATGGGGTGAAACACCCTACTCATTACTAAGGTATTTCCCTGATGATTATCTTACCATTATTGATGAATCCCATGTTACAGTGCCACAGATTAGGGGAATGTATGAAGGAGACCGGGCTAGAAAGGAAACCTTGGTACAGTATGGTTTCAGGCTTCCAAGTGCTAAAGAAAATAGGCCTTTAAGATTTGATGAATTTATGAAGGCTCAAAATCAGGTATTGTACGTGTCAGCAACTCCAGCTCCATTTGAGCTGGGAAGATCTAGAAATAAGGTTGAACAGATTATCAGACCTACAGGACTTGTTGATCCGAAACCTATTATTAGGCCAGTTAAGAATCAGGTTGATGATCTTCTTGGTGAAATTCGTAAAAGGGTTGAAAATAATCAGAGAATCTTGGTTACGGCACTTACTAAGAAAATGGCTGAGGATTTAACGGATTATTACATTAAAATGAATGTTAAATGCAGATATCTTCACTCAGAAATTACTACACTTGAACGTACTGAGATTATTGATGATCTTCGTCGTGGAGAGTTTGATTGTCTTGTTGGGGTTAACCTTTTAAGGGAAGGGCTTGACTTGCCTGAAGTAGCTCTTGTTGCTATTCTTGATGCTGACAAGGAGGGTTTCCTTCGTTCACAAACATCACTTATTCAGACAATTGGTAGGGCTGCCCGTAATGTTGATGGTGAAGTCATATTATATGCGGATAACATTACAGATTCAGTTAGAAATGCCGTTAACATTACTGAACGTAGAAGAAAAATACAGATAGCTTATAACAAAGACCATAATATTACTCCACGTAGTGTTGTACGTAAGCTTAAAGGGAAAAAGATTGAAGAAAAAATTGAGGAAATTCAAGAAATTGACAATATTACCATTGAAGAAGTGGACATGTTAATAGATGAACTGGAAATGGAAATGAAAGAGGCAGCACAAAATCTTGACTTTGAAAGAGCTGCTAAGCTAAGAGATAGAATACAAGAATTAAAAGAGGAATAAAAAATGAAAAACAATTCTGATGCAAGAAAAAAGGCAATACAAGAAAAAAAAATTATCATTAAAGGTGCTAGAGAACATAACCTGCAAAATATTGATGTAATCCTTCCTCGTGACAAATTTATTGTAATTACTGGACTTAGTGGTTCTGGTAAATCATCATTAGCATTTGACACCATTTATGCCGAAGGACAAAGAAGATATGTTGAATCATTATCTGCTTATGCAAGACAATTTTTAGGACAAATGGAAAAACCTGAAGTGGATTATATTGAAGGACTTTCCCCTGCAATCTCAATAGACCAGAAAACTACCCGTGTAAATCCTCGTTCAACTGTTGGAACCGTAACGGAAATTTATGATTACCTAAGATTGTTATACGCCCGTATAGGTATTGCTCATTGTTATAATTGTGGAAAAGAAATATCACAACAAACTCCCGGTCAAATAGCAGATGCAATAATAGACGATAATGACCAAGAAAAAATAATCATACTTGCACCAGTTATTAAAGACCGTAAGGGAATGCACCAGAAAATATTCCAATCATACAAAGAAAAGGGTTTTGTAAGAGTAAGAGTTGATGGTGAAATATTATCATTAGATAACGAAATAAAACTTAACAAAAACAACAAACACAACATTGAAATTGTAGTAGACAGAGTTAAGGTATCAAATAATGAAAATTTCAGAAAAAGATTAGTAGAATCTGTTGAAACAGCACTCGAAATTGGTGAAGGATTAATAACAGTAGCAAATAATGATCCGTCAAAAGCAGACCAGTATTATAACGAAGCATTAGCTTGTCCTGATTGTGGAATTAACTTTACCGAAATTAGTCCTAGAATGTTTTCATTCAACAATCCACAAGCAGCATGTCCAAGCTGTAATGGTATAGGAAGTACACTTGAAGCCGACCCTGATCTTATCGTTCCTGATAAAACATTATCCTTAAGAGAGGGTGCAATAAAACCTTGGAGTAACTCACAAAGGACAGACACTTATTATAATAAGTTGATTGCCGGAGTTGCAAATCATTACGGTTTTAAGCTAGATGTTCCATTCCATACTCTAAGCCAAAAACATCAGGACATCATATTATATGGTAGTGGTGATGAAAAAATAATGTTTACGCTGGGAAAGGAAGGATCAACCCGTAATGTTACAAAGCCATTTGAAGGCGTTATACCACATATGAAAAGATTATTTATTGAAACTGGTTCCAAATATCGAAGAAAAGCAGCCCGTACTTATATGACACTTAATGATTGTCCAACTTGTCATGGAGATAGATTAAAACCTGAAATGCTTGCCGTAACAGTTGGCAATATTAACATTGCTGATTTAACCAAATTATCACTTAGTGAAAGCAGCGAATTCTTCAAAAACCTAAAACTAACAGAAAGACAAGAATTTATTGGACATGAAATCCTTAAGGAAATAAAGGAAAGATTGGAGTTTCTTAATGATGTTGGATTAAATTATCTTACCCTTGCCCGTTCATCAGGAACATTATCAGGAGGAGAAGCCCAACGTATAAGACTTGCAACACAAATTGGTAGTAGATTAGTTGGTGTATTATACGTTTTAGACGAACCAAGTATTGGATTACATCAAAGAGACAATATGAAACTTATTGAAACACTAAAACACTTGCGAGATATTGGAAATACATTAATTGTCGTAGAACACGATGAAGAAACTATACTCGAAGCAGACCACGTTGTAGATATTGGTCCCGGTGCAGGAGAACATGGAGGAATACTTACAGCAGAAGGAACACCGGATGATATAAAAAATAATAAAAACTCACTAACAGGACAATACCTCTCGGGACTCAAAGAGATACCAGTACCAAAAAAACGGCATAACGGTAATGGAAAATATATCACAGTAACAGGTGCACAAGAAAATAATCTGAAAAATATAAATATTACATTTCCATTAGGAAAATTTATTTGTGTTACTGGAGTATCCGGTTCTGGAAAAAGTACTCTTGTTAATGAAATTCTATATCATGGAATTGATGAAAAATTAACTCATAAACATAAACATAAAATTGGTAAACATAAAAGTATTACTGGTGTTGAAAACATTGATAAAATTATTGTTATTGACCAATCACCTATTGGTCGAACACCACGTTCTAATCCTGCAACATATATAGGATTATTTACTTATATTAGAGAATTATATGCTCAAACTGCGGAATCCAAACAGAGAGGTTATAAGCCTGGACGTTTCAGCTTTAATGTTAAGGGCGGTAGGTGTGAAGCCTGTAGTGGAGACGGTATAGTGCAAATTGAAATGCACTTCCTAGCAGATGTATATGTTCCATGTGAAGTATGTGAAGGTAAACGCTATAACAGAGAAACACTCAATATCAGATACAAAGGCAAAAATATTAATGATGTTCTTGAAATGACCAGTGAGGAAGCTTTAGAATTCTTTGAAAACATTCCAAAAATTAAAAGAAAACTGCAAACACTTGTTGATGTCGGTTTAGGCTATGTTAAGTTAGGTCAACCAGCTACCACATTATCTGGAGGAGAAGCACAAAGAGTTAAACTTGCTAAGGAATTAAGTCGTCAAAACACATCCAACACATTATACATCTTGGATGAACCTACAACAGGATTACATTTTGATGATATTAATAAGCTTCTTAATGTATTATTAAAATTACGAAATCAGGGAAATACTCTTGTTGTTATTGAACATAACCTTGATGTAATCAAAACAGCAGACCATATAATTGATTTAGGTCCCGAAGGTGGAGATGATGGTGGAGAATTAGTTGCTGAAGGTACTCCTGAAGAAGTTTCCTTGACAAATTCTTATACTGGACATTACTTGAAGTCAATGCTTGAATAAAGTTATAACAGTTACTTGTTCCCTATATATTCAAAAATACTTGAACTAATAAATAATTCATAACAAAATGTATTACTTTATTCCAGATAGGAAACTATATATACATATTATTAAAAAATAACTACATAGATAATAATAATTATTATTATCAAAGTTCGCAAACAATTTTAGGAGTAAAAATGAAATTACAATTTTTGGGAACCGGCGGTGGTCGTTTTGCAACCATTAGCCAAAAAAGAATGACTGGTGGTTTTCGAATTGACGGCATTGGTGGCAAGAATATCCATGTAGACCCAGGACCAGGCGCTTTAGTAAGAAGCCATCAATACGGTTTGAATCCCAGGAAAATTAACTTGTTACTGGTTAGTCATTGTCATACTGACCATTATAATGATGCAGAAGTACTAATTGAAGCTATGACTCAAGGTATGACTAGACGAACAGGGCATGTTATTGGAAGTGAAAGTGTAATTAATGGTAGTGATGAATTAGGTCCATGTATCTCCAAATATCACCAATCAAAACCAAAAGTTTCAGTTATGCATCCTGGTGATGTTATTAAAGAGAAAAAAATTTCTATTAGAGGTACTGATACTCATCATGGAGATTCAACATGTGTTGGATTTAATATTAATTATAATGGATTAAATATTAATTACACAGCCGATACGGAATATTTCCCAGAACTTGCTGAAGAACATAAGGATGCTGATGTATTAATTGGTTGTGTAATTAAAGAGGGAGAACGTAAAATCAAAGGACATATGAGAACTATGGACTTTGAGCAATTAGTTGGCGAAGTTCAACCACAAATCGCCATAATGACACATCTAGGGGTAAATTTAATTATGAACAATCCTTTCCAAAATACAAGGATTATTACCCAAAATACTGGTGTGAGAACAATTGCAGCAACAGATGGATTAACAATGAACTTAGATCAATTTCGAAAGAAATAGTTTTTCCATCCTTTTTTTTACAATTGTTTTTTAAAAATAGAAATTTGCCCTGGTGGCTCAGCCAGGTAAAGCGTCTGACTCGTAATCAGAATGTCAAGGGTTCGAATCCCTTCCAGGGCTTTAGAATTTTAAACTTAACTTATTTTATCAGGATTAATGTAACCTGCCCTTATCATATGATCTGCTATTACCATGTTACAAGCAGATTCTGCAACAGTTGTGACTCTTGGACAAATACATGGATCATGTCTGCCTTCTATTTCTATTGTTGTTTCCTTATTTTCCAATAGATTTACTGTTTTCTGTATTCCACTTACTGATGGGGTTGGTTTAACGGCCACTCTTATAAGAATAGGCATTCCATTGGACATTCCTCCAAGAATACCTCCTGAATGATTGGTTTCTGTTACGATTTTACCATTTTCCAATATGAATTGGTCATTATACTCTTTTCCAGTTAAAGTAGCACTTTCAAATCCTAAGCCTATTTCCACTCCTTTAACTGCCCCTATGTTCATTAGAGCCTTAGCCAAATCTCCATCCAATTTGTCGAATACTGGTTGACCTAAAGCAACAGGAATGTTGTCTATGATTATTTCCACAATACCTCCCAATGAATTTCCATCTTTTTTAGCATCAAGTATTGCTTCTTCCATCATCTTTGCCTTTTTGAGGTCTGCACATCTAACATTGTTCTTATTTATGTTCTCTTTAATTTCTTCAAATGTAAACTCTTTCTCTGTTCTTATATCATGTATTGCAGTTACGTGTGCTAGTGTTGTAATGCCATATTGTTCCAAGAGTTTTTTACTTACTGCCCCACCTATTACATGGCCAATTGTTATTCGTCCACTACCTCTTCCTCCACCTCTGTAATCATAGTTTCCGAATTTTTTATTCCAACAGTAATCTCCATGTCCAGGTCGTGGATTATTCTTTAGGTTGTCATAGTTTTTGCTTATCTGATCCTTGTTTCTTATTATTGCGGTTATTGGTGTTCCATCTGTTTTTCCCTCAAATATTCCGGATAATATTTCTACGGAGTCTTTTTCATCTCTTGCCGTTGTCAGATTACTTGTTCCGGGCCTTCTTTTATTAAGTTCTGCTTGTATATCATCTCTTGATAGTTCTAATCCTGCAGGACAGCCATCTATTGTTGCTCCCAGTGCTGTTCCATGACTTGCCCCGAATGTTGTTACTTTAAATATTTCTCCTGTTGTGTTTGATGCCATATTATATTCTCCTATTTTCATCCAAATATTTAACTGACTGTTTTATTGATTCTTGTACATTAGGTATGTGCTTTTCTAAGAATTCTATTACTTCTTTTGATGAATTATCTTCATATTTTCTTGTTTTATTAACTGGTATTTGCATAGTTTCTGCAACATCAATTATCCACTGGTGTGGAATATGCATTAATGGATAAATAGTCTTATCCTCGAGTTTTTCAGTTATTAACTCCCCATTTAACATTTGATTAATATATCTTGATGAGAAATCATCTAATGAATCATTACTGACAATAATACCATTATTAACTTTTCTATTAATTTTTATTCCATACTTTCTTTTGTATGCTTCAAGAAGTATATATAATACTTCATTTTCTATTAAATCATCATCTGGTATGTATAATGTATCTCGGGGTTTTATCTGATTTTTTACAGTTCGTGATACTTTTATGCAGATTTTCTGAAATAATGTTGAACGGTAAACTTTTTTTTCCGGGTAGTCTGTTAGAAACTTTTCTTCCTTTTTTCTTGAGAATTTTGAGAATTTAAGGTTGTTAATGTAAATATTGTTATTATATAAACTAATATATCTGGTATCTACGCCTACCTTGTTTAAAGCTTTTATAATTTCTTTTTCTTTGGGAGTCATATTAAATCAATATTTTAATTTTTTTATCATATTGCTTGTTGTTTTTATGTCAAATTGTCCCGGCGCTGATTCGGCTGTTATTGCTGCATATGTAATGGGAGAACCCATTAAAGGTGCCATAACTCTTGTATATGCTCCCATCTTATCCATACTTATTCCAATCATGCCCTTGTTTTCTGATAGTAATGAGACTATGACTAGAGTATCGTCTAAACATTGTGGTTTTACTGCAATTTTTGGTATGTCTCCTATTTTAAATGAGTCTATGATTATTTTTTCCAAGTATTCTTTTGATGGCGTTTCTTCGAAGTTATGATAGGATATTATTGTCTTATTAGCATTTTCTATTACACTTTGTCTATAATCCTCTTTCGTTTTGTATTCTATATCTGTTATTTCTACCAATGATGCTGTTTGTTTTAGAATGTTTATTCGTTCTTCTTCCGAATGTTGGAAGTGTCCTCCTTCTTTTGGTGTTCTATTAGTTAGTATTATTGATTTTTGTGTTATTTCTTTTATAGTAGTTATAATGTCTTTTGCTAATTTAACGTTTATGTCTTCTATCATATCTAACCTTAGTTCAATATAATCCACGTATTCCTCATCTAAGCTTTTTACTGTGTTTATGATGTCTTTCTTGTTTTTTTCTATTATTGATGCACATACCCCTGTGTAAATTTTAATCAACACTCCATTTTTCATTATATTATTATTGATTTATGTTTTTTAAATCTAAAAAATTTATTTAATTAATAAGTTTTTTAAATTAATAAATTGAAATATTAGTTTAGGAAGTTTTATTTATGAAAATGCTTTGTCATGGAATTGATATATCAGATAATGATATCTTTTGTAATAAAGAAGTTATTGAAGGTGTTGAATCTGATTTAATGAAGGTTAAGAAAGCTGGAGCCAGCCATGCATTACTTAGTAATATTACGGGTGATGATTTAGTTGTTACTGCTGTTATTGATAATGATTCTAAGTTAGAACTTGTTAATAAATGTATTTTTGAAATTTTAAAAGATAATGCTCTTGGTTTTGATGATTTGAATGGAGTTAGTCTTAGAAAAGAGGATGCTGGTGAAGGTATTTCCTATGCAGAGATTGATTTAAATCCTAATTTTTTACCTGACGGAATTGTAATAAGTTTTGACACTTATTGTGGCGAATATTTTGTTTCAAAGGTTGCTGAATCTGCAGTACAAGCAGCCCGTGGAATGAAATCCGTTGAAAGTGTTAAAAGTAGTGTTGTTAATGGAATTACACATATTCCGGGCGTAGGTTATGTTTCAAGCCAGACCGATGATCCTGTTGTGGTTTGTAGTGTAAGTAATGTTGAGCAAGTGGGTGTTGTTGCTGGAGCAATGATTGGTGCAATTCTGGGAAATAAAAACACGTACCTTGTTAGAAGGGCTACTCCTGCAAACGTTATTCCAGGCAGTGTCATATTTTCTGTAACTGCTATTATGAATGGTAATTTAATAGATTTGGCTGAAGCATTCTCATATAGAACAAGGATTTTAAGATAAATATGAGTTATAAAACATATTTAACCACTTTAATTATCTTTTTCAAAGAAATTGAAAAAATTTTAGAAATAATAATTTAAGAATATAAAATATTTTAATGAAATATCCTGTTTTAAGCCTTTTTTTACAATTACAAAAAAATAACTTTTTATAATATTAATGACAAACCATTATAATAGTATAAATTGTTTGTCAAGACTATAATGAAATATTTAATAGAATATAATAAACAATGAATTTATTGACTAAAATCATCGAATAGGAGATATAATAAGTGATTATTCTAGATAAAGATACAAAAGCAATTGTACAAGGAATAACTGGAAAACAAGGTAGATTCCATACAAAAGAAATGATTAAATATGGAACAAACATAGTAGCCGGTACAAGTCCTGGTAAAGCAGGAGAAGAAGTGGAAGGAGTACCTGTATATAACTCTATTGAGGAAATTAAAAAATACCACCCAGACATTAATGCAAGTATCATATTTATCCCTGCACCATTTGTAAAAGATGCGGCATTTGAAGCAATTAATGAAGTGGATACTGTTATAATTATTACTGAACACATACCTATACATGATACAATGGAAATTGTTAAGTATGCTCAACAACATGATACTACAGTTATTGGTCCAAACACTCCGGGTATCATTACACCTGGTGTTGGTAAATTAGGTATTATGCCAACAAACATATTTAACAAGGGAAATGTCGGTCTGGTTTCAAGAAGTGGAACTTTAACTTATGAAGTTGCTAGTGAAATAACAGATGCAGGATTTGGTCAAAGTACTTGTCTTGGAGTAGGAGGAGACCCAGTTACAGGTATGGATTTCATTGAAGCTTTAAAGTTATTTGAAGAAGACCCTGAAACAGAATATATCGTACTTCTTGGTGAAATTGGTGGAATTGCTGAAATAAAAGCAGCAGAATATGCTAAAGAAAACTTAACAAAACCAGTGATTTCATTTATTGCAGGAGTATCTGCACCACTCGGTAAACGTATGGGTCATGCTGGAGCAATTATTGAAGGAACTGATGGAACAGCCCAACATAAAAAAGAAATTCTGGCACAACTTGGAGTTAAAGTAGCTGACAAACCAAGTGACATTGTTAAATTTATCAAAGAATAAGCAATATCAAACACTTGACTTAAAATCCTTTTCCTTCTTTTTTTAATGATGAAAAATACAACAACTATCAATAAAAAAAATTTTCTACTTATTTTAATCTA
The DNA here is from genome assembly GCA_017430835.1 of Methanosphaera sp. Next base: position 37,341 of record JAFRMD010000082.1, on the reverse strand, counting down.
AAATATCTGATTATCCAAAAAAATAATAATTTAACTAATATAATAATATAATAAATAGAGGATGCGTTAAAAATGAATACGGAAGAAATAATTGAAAAACTAGATTCTGGTGAAATAAAACTTCATGCAATAGAAAAATTTACAGAAAATGCTAATGAAGCTACAGATATAAGAAGACAATACATTGAAGAAAAAAGCAACACCACTCTTGAACACATAGGAAACTACTCCATAGACATGACAGAAACAGCAAAGAAAAATATTGAAAACCAGATAGGAACAATACAAGTTCCAGTAGGAGTAGTTGGACCTGTAACTATTAACAAGGAAGATAAAACACAAATAGAAACATACGTTCCAATGGCAACAACAGAAGGAGCATTACTGGCCAGTACAAATAGGGGATGTTCAGTAATAAGAAAATCTGGTGGATGTTCAGTGTCAATATTACATAATCAAATGACAAGAGCTCCAGTAATAAAAACCAGGAACGTTCATGAAGCAGGCAAACTAAAAAATTGGATAGAAGAAAACTTTGAAGAGATTAAAAAAGTAGCAGAAAGCACTACACGTCACGGAAAACTGCTTAAAATAGATCCAATAGCCACTGTTGGAAGACACATTTACCCAAGATTTGTCTATGAAACAGGAGACAGTATGGGCATGAACATGGTAACTATTGCAACCCAAGAAGCAATAAACTACATAGAATCCCAGAATGAAAATATTCACACCATTGCATTAAGTTCAAACTTCTGTGTAGATAAAAAACCATCAGCATTAAACCTTATTGAAGGAAGAGGAAAAAGTGTAATAGCAGAAGTAAACATTCCAAGAGAAATAGTTGAAAAAACCCTTAAAACAACACCTGAAGCAATAGTAGAAGTAAACCAGGCCAAAAACCTTGTTGGTTCTGCAATAGCTGGAAGCTATGGATATAATGCACACTTTGCAAATATTGTGGCTGCAATATTCCTTGCATGTGGACAAGATCCTGCACACGTAGTGGAAGGTAGTCTTGGAATAACAACAGCTGAATGTGAAGAAGGAGACTTATACTTTAGTGTAACACTTCCTGATTTGCCAGTAGCAACAGTTGGTGGTGGTACAAGACTGGAAACTGCAACAGAATCATTGAACATAATGGATGTTAAAGGATCAGATAAAGTATTGGACTTTGCATCAATAATAGCATCAGCAGTACTGGCTGGAGAATTATCATTAATAAGTGCTTTAGCAGCAGGACACCTTGCACGTGCACATCAAGAACTGGGACGTTAACCTAATTTAAAGAGATAGATTATTCATGAAGATAACCTTAAGACAAGTAATCAGAGATTATGTAGAACTGAGCAGATACGTTGCTCTTGGTTCATTAGATGGTATATTAACAGTACTAAGTATATCCTTGACAGCAGCCATAATGGGAATTAGTACTGGTGGAAATGTTAACACCATGGCTGTAGGATTAACAGGTTTAAGTGGTGGAATAGCAATAGCATTATCAAATGGTTTTGGATCGTATGTTGGTGAACACGCAGAGGAAGGAAAAACCATAAGAGAACTGGAAAACACTATGCTGCTAAAAGAAAGAAAACTTGACGACACAGTTATCCATGAACAAGCTAAATACAGAGTATTTATGAGTATGCTCACACACGGATCAGCTAGTTTTCTAGGTTCATTCATACCATCAATCCCCTTCTTCATATTTACAGACATATTCACGGCAATAACGGCAACATTAATAGTGAGCTTCACAATGCTAATAATCCTGGGATGTTACTTAGGAAAAATTGCAAAAGAAAGTATGTCAAAAACAGCAATAGAAATCATTGGAGTAGGAGTATTAATCGTTATAATAAGTTACCTCATGGGAGGAGGACACGGCTAACTCGTTTTGAATCAAAAAAATAAATTAAAAAATGGGTTATAATATTCCAACAGTTACGAAAAAATATATTAAAATCCGTTAATCTAATTTTCTTCTTCTTCATCATTTTCGTATGATTTGAACGGTTTCTCTACTGTTGGATGTCTTTCAGGTTTTACAGACAATCCCATTTCATCTTTTTCATATATTATTTCTTTGAAAACCGAAACAACAATTAAGAACAACAGTATTGAAAACGGAAATGCCGTGATAATCAATATATTCTGTAATGAACCAAGTCCACCATTAATTAGAAGTATACTTGCAATACTAGCCAATACTATACCCCAAATTAATTTAATTTTATTGGAAGTTTTTTCACTACCATTCTCTGACAACATAGCCAATACCACTGTTGCAGAATCCGCTGACGTAATAAAGTAGATGAATACCAATATAATCGCAATTACAGACAATACCAATGAAAATGGATATTGACTAAAGACTCCAAATAACATTTGATCTATGGATAAGTTTATGACTGGATTACCAGGTGTTGCCAAATTCATTGCCAATGTTCCAAAGACTGAAAACCATATGAATGAGAATACAGATGGAACCACCAAGATATAAGCCAAAAATTCCCTTATTGTTCTACCCTTTGATATATTGGCTATGAAAACTCCTACAAATGGTGACCATGAAATCCACCAAGCCCAATAGAATATTGTCCAACTTTGAACCCAATTCTGTTGAGTTAAAGTACCGGAAGCTGCAGTTCTAAAACTCATTCTAATAAAATCATTTATATATGCCCCTAAACTTTCCGTGAAGAAATTTGCCATATTTAATGAAGGTCCAATAGCTATAGCAACCAACATTAGAAGTACTGCAAGAACAATATTCGTATCCGATAAGATTTTAACACCCTTATTAATTCCAGTCATTGCAGATGTTAAGAATAATACTGTTGCAATAGCAATAATTATTAGTTGAACATTAATTGATTGTATTATACCAAATAAGTAGTGCAATCCACCATTTATTTGAACTGCACCTAAACCTAATGAAGTTGCAACACCTACAACTGTTGCAAATATAGTAAGTGCATCAACTACATTACCGATTATTCCATTCGTATATTTACCAAATATTGGTTTTAATGTCGATGAAATATTAGGTAATTCTTTTTTTCTGTATTTGAAGTATGCGATAGCAAGTGCTACCATACCATAAACCGACCATGCAGAAATACCATAATGGAAAAAAGAGTATTTCAAAGCATCAAGCATGGCTTGTTGTGTATAAATAGTTGCTTCGGGAGCATTGACAGCAAAATGTGACAATGGTTCAGCTGCCCCATAAAATACTAATCCTATTCCCATACCTGCAGAGAAAAGCATAGCAATCCAGGAAAATGTGGAATATTCTGGTTTTGAATGAGGATCTCCCAAGCGTATTTTACCCATGGGATGGAATATTACAACTATACTAATTACTACACATAAAAAGACTACAATTAAATAAAACCATCCAAAGAGTAATCCTAAAATATCTCTAACAAAAGTAGTAAATTCTCTGAAAGCATCAGGCAATAGAATAGCTAAAAGCATTATAAAAATAAAAGGTATTAATGCCATCCAAAGAACAGGCCTACTGTTATTTTTTAATTTCATAATGTTAACACCCATTTTTCTTAAAAATAAATATTAGATTCAAAAAATTAATACTAGATTCTCACTTGTATAATAGTAAGATACATACTTTATAAATAATATAATTTTTTAGAATTTTATTAAATATTACTCAATATATCTTCATTCTAATTGATTTATTCTTAATAAGATTATTGATGACAGTTATATTATCAAAGATAAAACAATGAAAAGAATTTAAAAGGTTATTAATGTAATCGTTTAATTAAAATAATAGTAACTAATTACATATATCTCTGAAAAGAAATTAACTAAACAAAAAGTGTGAGAACGCTTTTATTCATTTTTCTAAAAGTGCCACATAGCACATCAAAAAAAATCAAAATAAATAATTTAAAAAATTTACAAAAAAAGAAAGGTCTAATGATAATTATTTATTTGTGCGAATTTGTATGCATCATAAGCGATATATAACGAGATGAAAATATTTATTATATAAAATATCCAATCAGTGAATATCATACCAACTACGATTAAACATACTATCGCGAATATGAAAAAAAATATAGCTCTCATAAATGAACCAGCATAAAATTGACCTAAACCCGGTATGATTAAGGACAATATTGCTGCAAGAATGGGGCTTGCCATAGTATTTACCTCTTTTATTTAATTATTCTCAAATTCTATTTAATATAATATAAATATTTAATCTTAATTTACCTAGAATATAAACTATTATTTTCATGTCCATAATTATTAAACAATGATTTAAGTATTTTTGTTTTAAAGTTATAAATATAATTTAAATTTTATTTCTACCTATTTTTTAAAGTAAATTTTATTAAATTAACAAAAAAGATATATTTATTAACCATAGTTAATAAAGTATTAAAAGGGATGGATTTAATTTTTTGATTAAATTACGAGAATAGCAATATTTTTCTCAATTTACAATAATAATCACTTCACACATCTTATTTGATACCACTTGAGTTATTATTGATTGTTACCATTAAAATTAACCATCCTTTTTCTATAAAGCTATTTTTCAAAACATTTTACTTTAACAAATAACAAAATAATTAACTAATAAAAAATATAAATATATGACATAAAGCATATTGTTAGATACTATGAATATACAATATGAGAAAATAATTTTTTTAGGAGAATCTAAATGATAAGATGTATTTCATGCGGACGAGAATACGACGATGATGAAATAATTTATACCTGTGAATGCGGATCAATTCTTGAAGTTGTTACAGAAGTTGATGGCATTTCAAAAGAAACATTCGAAAACAGAAGAGATAACATATGGAAGTACAAGGAATTTCTTCCAGTTAATCCTGAGAACCGGATTAGCCTTGATGAAGGTGGAACACCATTTTGTAAATGTGAAAAAATTGGTGAAGAATTAGGCATAGAATTATATGTTAAAGTTGAAGGTTCCAATCCTACTGGAAGTTTTAAGGACAGAGGAATGAGTGTAGGTACAACCAAAGCAGTTGACTTGGGAGTAAACATGGTCGGATGTGCTTCTACTGGTAATACTTCTGCTTCATTATCTGCTTATGCTGCTCGTGCCGGACTTAAATGTGCCGTATTATTGCCTGCCGGTAAAGTGGCTCTTGGTAAACTTGCACAGGCAATGTTCCATGGGGCAAAAGTTTTCGGTGTAGATGGTAACTTTGATGATGCCTTAGAAACTATCACCCAACTTGCACTCGATGGAGAGTTATACTTACTTAACTCCATTAACCCCTACCGTCTTGAAGGTCAGAAAACTATAGGTATGGAAGTTGTTCATGACCTTGGCTGGCAGTCCCCTGACAGAATTGTTTTACCAGTAGGTAATGCTGGTAACATTTCTGCTATTTGGAAGGGTATTACTGAATTTAGGGAAGCAGGCTATATTAAAGATACTCCTATGATGACTGGTATTCAAGCGGTTAACAGTGCTCCTATAGCAAACGCTGTTAAAGCGGGTACTGATGAAGTTACACCTGTCGAAAATCCTGAAACTATTGCAACTGCAATCAGAATTGGTGCTCCGGTAAGTAGTCTTAAAGCAATGCGTGCTATTAAAGAATCTAACGGTACTGCAGATACTGTTACTGACGATGAAATTCTTGATGCACAGAAATATCTTGCAAGAACAGAAGGTATTGGTGTTGAACCAGCAAGCGCTGCTTCTATTGCAGGTTTAAGAAAATTAGTTGAAAATGGTACTATTGATAAGGGTGAACGTGTTGTTTGTATTGTTACAGGCCATGTTCTTAAAGATCCTAATGTTGCCATTGATGCATGTGAGGAACCTACCCAAGTATCATCAGATCCTAATGAAATTAGAAGAGTTTTAAAAACTATGTAAATAAAACTCTTTTACCAACTATCTTTTTTTTATTTTAATAATATTTTGGAGGTATTCACCATTATTTTAGAATTTTTTAGGGAAGTCTGTAGTTTAAATTATCTTAAGGAATATCTCTCAAGAAACAAAAGCTTAATCATTGTATCAGCATTTATTCTACTTTTTTCAGCAATCCTTGGAGTAGTTTTCAGTTCCAGTATTAAAACTTTCGTTTTAGAAATTTTTAAACAAATGATTAGTCAGATACCATTAAATGATGGTTTTACTGCTCAAGCTTGGTTCTTGTTCCAGAATAATATGCGTGCAAATCTAGTAATTATTTTGTTTGGCTTTTTATTTTCAGTATTTACAATTATGTCAATTGTCTTGAATGGTTTGATTATTGGATTTACTTATACTATGGTTTCTCCAATACAGTTTGTTGCAGGCATTGTTCCTCATGGAATATTTGAACTTAGTGCTGTGGTACTTTCCTTATCTGGAGCTTTTATTGCTACAAAGTTTGAGGTTAAACTGATTCGGGCATTGTTTAAACATAATTTTAAAGAGGAACTATCCAATTCTTCCTTATACATCAAGGACATAATTTTTACAATCATGGTCGTTTTTGTATTACTTGTTATTGCTGCTGTTATTGAAGCTGGAGTAACTCCAATTATATTAAATATGACGATGTGAAGAGGATTGATATTTTATGATGATTGTTATTACTGGAACTCCAGGGACTGGTAAAACTACGGTTACCAATATTCTTAAAAGTAAAATTGATGCCATGTTTATTAGTATTAATTCTTTACTTGATGATTATGATTTAAATCGTGGTACTGATGAAAAAAGAGGGTATAAAATTGTTGACACCGAGAAAATGATTCCAATTGTTGATTCTATTAAAAAAGATAATGTTGACAAAGATATCATTTTTGAGGGTCATCTTGCACAGGATTATCCTAATGCAGATTTGGTTATTGTTCTTAGATGCAGACCAGACATACTTGAAGACAGATTAAACACTAGACATTGGAAACAAGAAAAGGTTAATGAGAATGTTTCTGCCGAAATTCTTGGTGTTTGTACTTCTGAAAGTTATGATACTTATGGCGAAGATGTTCAGGAGATTGATACAAGTAGCTGTGATGCCTGTGAAATTGCAGATATTATTGTTAAGATAATGAAGAAAGAAGTTGTTTATCCTCTCGGTGAAATTGATTTTCTTGAGGATTACTTTGAATTACTTTGAATAATCCATATAATTCATGTTTGCTCATTAAAACCCATCATTTAAATCTTTAGACTTTAATGAAATCCCAATTCATTATTATTCAAATTCATTTTCTGAAGCTATATGAAACAAATGTTAGATTATTCATAATATAAATATTTTACTATTTTTTCTGCAATATGGCAATATTTATTAATTACATATATGATTCGTATTATTGAATATTGATGAAATACATCTTATTTTTAATATAAAGAATTTTTACAGGACATAGCTACCAAACATATTTAAGTAATAGATTACATAAATTATATTATTATTCTTAAGTTTACTATCTAGATTTTATGTTTTTCATAATTTCATTCCTTGCACTTAAGAAGAATATTCTATATTTTTTAGAGGGTTAGATATTTTTGAGTCGAAGAAAACGTCCAAGCTATGTCAATAAAATAGCAAACGAAAGGATGCAAATTTTATTCAATCAAGCAGAAATGGAGTTTTCCCAACACCCAGAACGTTCTGATCGTTATGTTAAGTTAACTCGTAATATCTCTACAACATATAATATTCCATTACCTGATTATTGGCGAGGAAGGTTTTGTAAAAATTGTAATAAATTCCTTAAACCAGGGGCTAACTTAAGAGTAAGACTTTCTGGTAATACCATTACCAAAAAATGTCTTGAATGTGGACATTTAAAAAAAGTTCCTTACACTCATAAGAAAAACTAGGATTAACGGGAGTCATGATAATTTGAGCAAAGTCCAGAGTAGAAAAGAAATAATGAGAAATTCTTTAAATGCAGTGGAAATTAACATAGGAAAAAATGGGGTTAATGAAAATGTACTTGAAGAAATCAGACGTCAACTAAAAGATGGTGAAATTGTAAAGGTTAGATTTTCTAGAAATATTGCATCTAATAAGGATGAATTTTTAGAAGAAATTGTTACTGGCACAAAATCCAAATTAATTGATGTTCGAGGTAATGTAGCAGTATTATATAAGAGAAAATAAAAAAATCTCTAAAAAACATAGGCAACACTATAAAAAAAATTAATTATAAATTATTTAGGAGGCTAATTAAAAAATGACAACAGCATACGATGTACCTGCTGAATGTTTAATTAACGCAGTAAGCGAAGATTTAAAAGCAAATGATAAAATTAACGCACCTGCATGGGCACAATTCGTAAAAACTGGAGTTCACAAAGAACGCAGACCTGAAAACCCAGATTGGTGGTACGTTAGAACAGCAGCATTATTTAGAAGAGTATATGTAGATGGTCCAGTAGGACTTAGTAGATTACAAACCAAATACGGTGGTAACAAAGATAGAGGAACCAACCCTGAAAAATTCAGAAAAGGTAGTGGATCTATCATAAGAACTGCATTACAACAATTAGAAGAAGCTGGTTTTGTCCAAAAAACAGAAGAAGGTAGAACCCTAACACCTGAAGGTCATTCCTACTTAGACAAAAAAGCAGCTGAAATCATAAAAGATATTCCAGAATTATCAAAATATTAAGTGATTTAATTTTTGATAAACTCATAACTATAAAGGAGTTGTACTAAATGAGTGAACTTGACGAAATTAGACGTAGACGAATGGAACAATTGCAACAACAACAATTAGCTGCTCAACAACAAGAAAATGCAAATTATCAAAAAATGCAAGAAGAAGAGCAAATGAGACAACAGTATGAAGAGCAAAAAAAGAATGCTTTAAGACAGATATTAACACCAGAAGCACGTCAAAGACTCGCTAACTTAAGATTAACAAAAGCAGAACTTGTTAACGCTATTGAAATGCAACTTATTCAAATGGCACAAAGTGGTAGAATTCAAATACCTGTAACAGATGCTGTTTTAAAGCAAATCTTAAGAGAAACAACTGGATCAAAACGTGAAATAAATATCACGCGCAAATAATCTTCATAATATAATATCAGTGTATATTTATGAAAACATGTGTATTATATAGTGGCGGTAAAGATAGTTCATTAATGGCCGTTATACTTGACAGATTAGGTTATGATGTTGAATTAGTAACCATAAACTTTGGAAAGTTTGATTCAACAAAACCTGCTAAAGAATCAGCGGAAAATCTTGGTTTTCATCATAAAGTTATCAAACTAGATGAAAAAATATTAACTGACGCAGTTGATATGATCATAAGAGATAATTTTCCTAACAATGGAATAAATCACATACATCATGAAGTAATTGAACAATTAGCTGATGAATACGATTTAATAGCTGATGGAACACGACGTGAAGACAGAATACCTAAACTAAAACAGAACGAAATACAAAGTTTAGAAGATAGAAAAAGTGTTCAATACGTTAATCTGACAGGTATAGGTTATAAAACAATTAATGATATTAGTGATAATCTTTTTAAACTTCAAAAGTCTGAAAGCAACATTTATAACAGTTCAGATTATGAGATGGAGATTAGAGTATTATTAGAAGAGAAAGGAATTAACATTAATGAAATATTCCCACAACATATTCAATCAAGAGTAATAGGATGGAAATAATATGAGTCGTAATAAACATTTACCAAAAAAATTAAGATTAGCTAAAAAAACTAAACAAAACAGAAGAGTTCCTATTTTTGCTATGATGAAAACTTCAAGAAAATTAAGAACTCATCCAAAAGTTAGACAATGGAGAAGAAGTAAAATTAAAGTATAAACTTATAAGGTTATCTTTAAATTTTATAATAACTTAAATAGGAGTGTATATAGAATGGAAAGAATTTACACAATTCCTTTAAGGGATGTTAAAAGAGTACCTAGAACAAAAAGGTCACCAAGAGCAATGAGATACATCAAAGAATTTATTCAAAAACATATGAAAGTTGAAGAGGTTATCATTGATCCAGCTGTTAACGAAAAAATTTGGGAAAGAGGAATAGAAAAAATCCCATCAAAAATTAAAGTTAAAGCTGTAAAAGAAGATGATGAAGTAGAAGTAACTTTAGTAGATGAATAATTTTTTTTACTAAAAAACTAAATGCATACTATGAGGTTATTATTATTATCTAAAACTTTATCATAAAAATTACGAGTTACTAAAGGTTTAGGTAATAAAATGTATTTAAAGGGTATAAGAAGACTTAATCACTTTTCTTATCATAAATATAACAAGAATGTTTGAGAGGTGGGCATTTGAGTTATATTGATACATTATTAATAAAACTCACAGATGGAGTGATAAAATGATACAAAGATTCGATATTGATGGAAATCCTAATTTAGGTGTTTCTATTCTAGCAAAAGATAATGTTGCTATAGTTTCACAAGGACTCCAAGATTCATACTTTAAAAGTATCGAAGAAACATTAAAAGTACCAATAATAAAAACACCAATCTGTGGTAGTAATCTAGCAGGAGCATTAATGGCTGGAAATTCTAACGGTCTACTTGTATCACCATATGTCTCTTCACACGAATTAAAAATACTACGTGAACATGATATAAATGTTGAAATATTGCCCGGCAAATTAACTGCAATAGGAAATATTATTGCAGCTAATGACAATGGAGCTATTGTAAATCCAGATTTATCAAGTGAAGCAAAGAGAATTATCAAAAAAACATTAGATGTAGAAGTTGTTGATAGTACAATTGCAGGATTAGATATAGTAGGTTCAACAATAGTAGCAACTAACAAAGGTGCCCTAGTTCATCCTGACGCATCAGAAGAAGAACTAGATTTAGTAGAAGACGTATTAGATGTACCTGCAGAAATTGGTACAGTTAACCGTGGAGTAAAACTCGTAGGAGCATGTATCGTTGCAAATTCTAACGGAGTTATTGTAGGAAACAAAACTACAGGACCCGAACTAGCAAGGATTGATCAAGTATTCAATTTATTTGAGGGATCATTATGAAAACAAAAATATTTAGAGTAAAAGGAAAATTATTAGATGTTGATAAAACCAAAGTATTTACAAGAGAATTAAAAGGAATTAAAGTAGAAGATATAGAAGAAAAATTATATTCTGAATTTGGTAGTAAACATAGATTAAACAGAGACCAAATTATCTTCGATGAAATTACTGAAATATCAGCAGACGAAGTAACTGACCCTATTGTAAAAAGTTTAATATAAATCGTGTCATTGTACACCATAACAAATGGAGTGTATTTCAATGGATGATAAGGAAAAAGTTAACCAAATGGTTCAAGAAATCAATCAGTTACAACAACAAGGCGAAACAATTGCACAACAAATAGAACAGTTAAACATTTCTTTAAATGATTTAAGAACTGCACAACAAGCAGTAAAAGGACTTGAAGGAGCAGTTGGAAAAGAAACACTCATCCCTATAGGAGCAGGATGTTTCATTACAACCGAACTAAAAAGTGAAGATGTAATTGTTGGAGTAGGTGCTGACGTGGCAATCAAAAGGACACGTGAAGAAACCGAAGAAACTCTTAAAAAAGATCAAGAAGAAGTAGAAAATTTACTTAAATCATTAACAGAACAATTACAAAAAATCAATGAATACATTGCACAGAAAAGACCAGAAGCTGAAAGATTAATGAAAGAAAGTGGAGTACAGTAAGTACCCGCATAATTCTACTTTCTTTTTAAATATTAACCTCCAAAACAAAAAAGCAATTTTTAAAAAATTATTTTAATCAATTTAACCTTCTTAGAAAAGAACCTGAATAATATATAAAAAAGATTATCTATTTTATTAATGAAAAACAAAAATATCTTTAAATTATACAAAAAAATAATATAAAGGATTGTGAAATTTTTGTTTGATTCTCTAAGAAATAAACTTAAAAAAACTATTAAAGATGCGTCTGAAAGTATACCTGAAGAAGAATTAGAACCTTCACAAATCAGTCAAGAACTCGATGATTTAGAAGCAGACCTTCAATCAATTGAAGAAAAATACTCTGAAACTGAAGAAACAGAAGAAGACACTCTTATTGAGAAATCAGAAGAAGAAACACTTACCGAAGAACCTGCAGACACCATAGAAGAAAATGAAGAAGACAAAAAAGAATTAACTGAAGAAAACCTAGAAGATGCAAGAGATGTAGAAAGTCCGGAAGAAAGTAACGAAGAGGATGATGCTGCTTCAACAGATGATGAAAAAGAAGATAAAAAAGGATTATTTGGATTCTTAAAAAGAAATAAAGAAAAAGACGAAACAAAAGAAGAAGTCCCAGAATCAAGTAGTGAAGAAACACTTGAAGAAAAAACTACACCTAAAACAGTAGAAGAAACTGTTGAAGAAGAAAATGAAAAGGATGAAATAAAAGAAGAAGAAAGCAAAGGTCGATTTGGATTCCTAAGAAGAAACAAAAAAGAAGAAAGTAGCGAAACACAAGAAGAAGAAAAAACTGATAAGAAAACACCAAAATACGAAGATGAAGCCGACCAAGGTGGAGCATTCTCATTCATTACCAAAAAAACCATTAAAGAAGAAGACATTGAAAACATCCTCGAAGAACTAGAAATGTCCCTAATCGAAGGAGACGTAGCATTCGATGTTGCAGAACGAATAGTTGAAAACGTAAAAGAAGACCTTATTGGAAGAAAAATTAGAAGAAGAGGAGATATGGAACTATTCACAACAAACGCACTTAAAAAAGCAATTACAGAAATAATAGATAATGGTCACTATGATTTACTGGGAGACATTGAAGCATCCAAACAAAAAGGAGAACCATACAAAATAATGTTTGTAGGAATAAACGGTACAGGAAAAACAACAACCATTGCAAAAATTGCAAAATATCTTGAAAAACATGGATACTCCTCAGTATTTGGCGCATCAGATACTTTCAGAGCCGGTGCTATCGAACAATTGGAACACCACGCCCAAAATTTAAACTTAAAAATAATTAAACATGAAAGAAACTCCGACCCAGCAGCTGTTGCATTTGATGCAGTTGACCATGCACGAGCAACAGGAAAAAATGTTGTACTTATTGATACATCAGGACGTATGCAAACAAACACAAATCTTATGGATGAAATGAAGAAAATTAAAAGAGTTTCAAAACCAGACATCGTATTGTATGTAGGGGATGCATTAATGGGTAATGATGCTACAGAACAAGCAACAAAGTTCGATGAAGTTATTGACATCGATGGAATTATCCTAACAAAAGCTGATGCAGATGCAAAAGGTGGTGCAGCAATATCCATAGGACACGTCATCAATAAACCTATCCTATTTATAGGTACAGGTCAATCATATGATGATCTTATGGAATTTGAACCAGAATGGATGATTAACCAAATATTTGAAGAAGAAGCAGAAGCATAATCATCCACATTAATAACCCCCCGTAATCCATTTTTTTTTAGAATTGAATATAGTAATAGAAATTTTCATAAAAAAAGATACTTAAGAAGATTTATCTTGTTTTGATATCTTCTATTTTTTTGTTGCCCCATACACGGCATTAGCATAATATTTCCATATAACATCTATCTCTTCAAACCCTACATTTTCTAACATTTTAATGTGATTGAATAGTGTTGTTGGAATGTCATTTGCATCCCTTTTTTCCTTGTGTTCAACTATTTCTTTATCTGTTACCCCATTTGATTTCATATCCCTGACAGATATCCTGTTGTTTAATTTTTGGTTGTATTCACTGTTTGCCTTTATAACATCCGCATTATAAAATACTCCACTTATAGTTAATGCATCGTATATCGCTTTGTACATTTCTTCCTTTTCTTTGTCGTTTGGTATGTGATGTAAGGCTAAAGATGAAATTATTGCATCATATTTTTCAATAAGTTCTATCTGTGTAAAATCACCAACCACATATTCAACATTGTCATATTCTGATAGTTTTTCTTGGGCTATTTCTATCATATTTTCAGATAAATCAAGACAGGTTACATGAGCTTTTGGAAATCTTTCAAGTACTTTTAGTGTAATGTTTCCAGTTCCACAACCCAAATCCAATATTTTAGGGTTTTCTTTCGTATCTGGAATTGCATTTATTAATGCTTCTAGCATTTGGTTATAAGATGGAATATTTCTTTGTACTTGTTTGTCGAAGCTTTCTGCTTCATTGTCAAAGTGTTTTCTTAAATCTGGCATTATAATCCCCACTAAATAAGTTCATAATTGAATTTTGTTTCAACCAGTATTACTAGGGCTATTCCTATTATTGCTATGATTATGCATATTGGAAGTGATGATGTTGGCACTTTTAATATCTCATTTAAAGGTATTCTCATTGATCCAAGCATTATACCGATTAATGTTGCCACGGTTAACTGTTTATGGTTTTCAAGCATGTATTTTATTACACGGCTCATTCCCATAAATCCTACTGCCGCACCAATTATGAATACGATAATGTCAACTATTGCTAGATGGTGTATTGCATTTATCATGTATTCATATTGTCCTAATAGCAATAGTAGCGATGAACCAGATACTCCTGGCAGCAGCATTGCACATATTGCTATAAATCCTGAAATGAATATTATTGGCAGTGAGTGTGCTGCTTGCATAGGATTTAATCCTACAAAAATGTATGCCAATATTGCAAATATCACTGATACGCTTATTGCTTTAATGTTAAATGCATCCAATTGTTTGTATAGTATGTATATGGATGCAAGTATTAGTCCTCCAAAGAATGAATATGTGAATCCCGCATAGTCCTTTAATAAGAAGTTTATTAAGCTTGCCATTACAAGCACTGCTACTGCTACACCTAATCCTAATGGTATAAAGAATTCAAAATCTATTTCTTCAAAGAGTTGTTTCTTAAATTCAGCAATGTCTCCCTTTATTAATGGTTTTAAGAAGAAAAACTTTATATTACTTATTGATTTTATTAATTTATCGTATATTCCAGTGATTAATGCTATTGTTCCTCCAGAAATTCCGGGCATTATGTCACACATTCCCATAAGGAATCCTCTGAGGAATATTTTTATCATGTCTAATAATTCTACCATTAATTTTACCCCTATGTATTATGTATTAATTTCTGTTTTTTAAAATTAAATAAATTTATTAATTATTTTTAGAAAAAATACTATTAAAGAGGTATTGATTATGTTAGGTGAAAATGATTTATTGAAATTATTTCCGGAATATGAAGATTCAATTCAACCTTCCGGTATAGATTTGAAGATGGATAAATTATTTAGGCAAATAGATAGTGGTTCTTTGATTGATAACCAGAAGAATCTTCCTGAACTTGAAGAAGTTGAATGTGATGATGATAACGTTTATACGTTAGAGCCTAAAACTGCCTATAGTGTTACTGTAATGGGAAAAACTAAGATTCCTGTTGGTTATACTATGCTTTATTTGCCTCGTTCCACTCTTTTAAGGTCTTTTATTTCTGTTCATACTGCTGTTGGTGATCCTGGTTTTTATGGAACCTTACAGTTTTTGATTGTTAACAATGGTAATTATCCTTATCGGATTAAAAAGGGTGAACGTATTGTTCAAGCTGTTGTATTTAAGGTTAGTGGCTCTGGAAAGTATGATGGCAGTTATCAAGAAGAGGAGAAAAGTTGATTATAATGAAAACTGATAAAAATGCGGCAGAGTACCTGGTTACATTACTCGAGACATATCGAGTTGAGTACATTTTTGGTTATCCTGGCGAGCAGGTTATACCTATTTATGAAGCTTTACGAAATTCTAAAATAAAACATGTTTTAACCAGACACGAGCAAGCTGCTGTTCATGCTGCTGATGCTTATGCTCGTGCTAGTGGAAAATGTGGTGTTTGTCTTTCAACTGCTGGTCCTGGTGCTATGAATCTGGTTATGGGTGTTTCTACAGCTTATAAAGACAATGTGCCCCTATTAGTTCTTACTGGAGATGTGCCAACCAGCATTAAAGGAGAAAATTCTTTCCAGGATTTGCCATTGAATGAGATTTTCAAGCCAATCACCGTTAAATCATATAATGCCTATTCTCCTGAAAAGTTAGAAAACAGTATTAATGAAGCTTTTATGCACTTTGAAGATGGAGTATCCGGACCATTTCATATCAACATACCAAAAGATGTTCAAAGTAAAGCAATAAATGTACATCACAAAGTTATTCATACCAAGAAAATTAAGACACCTGAAGAATTTGATATAGAAGATATAATTAAACAAATAGAAGAAGCCGAAAGACCTTTAATTATTGCAGGGTACGGCATTATATTTGCAGATGCAATTGATGAGTTTGAAAAGTTTGTTGATAAAACACAAATTCCAGTTACAACAACATGGACTGCAAGAGGAATTATCACAGAAAAAGATGAAAGAAACATAGGTCTGGTAGGAAAACGTGGAACAAGCAAGGCAAACTATGCATCAGAACATGCCGACCTAATATTAGCACTAGGAACAAGGCTAAGTGAAAGAACCGTCAATCATATAAAAACAGACAATATAATTCAAATAAACACCAACAAAGAACATGACTATGGAAGACAGTTTTACAACTTTGAAGTAAAGGAATTACTTGAAAAAATAAACGAAAAAGAAATATCCACAGACATAAATGAATGGAAAAATAAGATAAATAAAAGGAAAGAAGAAATACCTGCAAAAATAAAGAAAACTGAAAAATTACATCCACAAAAAGTAATTAAACACATATTAAAGCATGTTGATAAAAATACTACAATAATTATTGATGCAGGTACAATACCAACCTACTTTACAATAGATTCGACCATAGAAAAACCAGGACAAATACTTTTCTCTGGCGGACTAGGACCAATGGGTTACGCCCTTCCTGCATCAATAGGCGCTACATATGCAAGACATGACGACATAATCTTTGCCGCAACAGGTGACGGAGCATTTCAGATGACAATAGAAGAACTGGCTGTTATCAGCACGTATAAACTGCCCATCATCATCTTCGTAATAAATAACAACCTATTAGGTATTATTAAACAATGGCAGGAGATGGCCAGTATGCCAAAATACCAGGTTGACCTAAACAATCCCGACTTTATAAAAATAGCAGAAGCTTATAATATCGAAGCAGACAACATTTCATCATTAGATGAATTGAACTGTAAACTAGAAAAAGTAATAAAAGAAAAGAAACCCCATTTATTCAATATAGAAGTAGCTGACGTACCAATACCTATGCCCAAATAGTTATTTATCTAACCACCCAAATACTACTTTTTTTGACAAAACTAAATATGTGCAGTATTACTTAAATACAATTTAATCAACATTAAACAGTGATAAAAACAGGATATATTCATATTTTATGAATTTAAAATAACATTGATACAAAAAGAATTATATATTTTTTCTTAGAAAATATTCGTTTAATCAAAAATTAAATTTCACGTGTTAAAAGAAAATCCATAATATTTTGATGGATTATTCCATTTCTTGACATGTTAATAGTATCTAATGTAAAAACATATTTAGAGTAATTATCATTTATTTTTTCTAATGATTTAAACTCTCTTTCTTTGGTTCTATCATCCATTATAGATTTTGATACTTGAACATAAACTGTTTTTCCCGGTTTTTCACAGACAAAATCCACTTCTAAATTATATATTTTACCTATTGTGATTTCATACCCCCTACGAAGAAATTCTAAATAAACTATGTTTTCTAGTAATTGTCCCAAATCTCTTTTTGTTTCATCATAAAATAGGTAATAAAAACCTGGATCAACTATATAATACTTTTCAAGAGTTTTAAGTATTTCTTTACCTTTGATATCTTTACGTTTAACTTTATATAATAAATAAGCATTTGAAGCATACATCAAATAATTCATAATAGTTTCATTTTTAGGACTTCTTTTTTCATTTTTTAAAAACTTAGTTATTGAACTTACAGAGAATTCATTTCCAATATTACTTATCATAAACTCCATTAATCTACGATATAACTCTATCGAACTTACCACTTCTATATCAAATATATCCTTAAGCATTATTGAATCATATACATCAGACAAATAGTCTATTTTTTCTTCACCATCATATTTAAAATGACCTGGAAAACCACCAAAAGATAAATATTCCTCAAATATTTCTTGTTGAGTAGCTGAATTTATTGGATAATTGTTTTCTTCATAATATGTTAATGTTTCACTAAATGAAAAAGGATAAATTTTGATTCGAATATATCTACCCGACAATACTGATGAATTGATACCATTTAGCATTTGTCCATAAGATCCTGTAACATAAATATCTGCGTCTAAATCCACTCTATAACCATTAATACTTTCTTCCCAATTAGACACTTTATGAACTTCATCGAAAAATAAATATAACTTCCCTGTTAAATTTTCAGTAAGTTTATAAACTAATGAATCTAATTCCAAATCATTACGAATATGTTTGTACTTATTAGATTCAAATGAAATAAAAATTATATTTTCAGTGTTTACATTATCTTCTTTTAATTCTTTCATAAATTCTTTTATTAAATGAGTTTTTCCAGAACGTCTTGCACCAGTAATTATTTTAACATCATCAGTATCTTTTAATTTATATAATTTATCCATATATTCCTTTCTTCGAACCATGATTAAACAACCTTTCCATCATTATTCACATATTTTTTTCTAATGTTAGTTATAAAAAATATAGTTTATAAAAGTTTCTTCCTATGACAGGTAAAAAAAATTAAAAATATGAAGTTTT
This sequence comes from Methanosphaera sp., assembly GCA_017430835.1. Next base: position 18,563 of record JAFRMD010000082.1, on the reverse strand, counting down.
TTCCTATGACAGGTAAAAAAAATAAAAATTATAAAAATATTAACCCCCACTGGAAAAAATTTGTAAAGAGTTATAACAAAACATGAATTCTTCAGTTATTTCATTGCAATGTCCATTACTGTGAATTTTTTTCCTTCCTTTGGCATGTTTTCAAAGCCCACATTTAGTGTGAAGTTAAAGTCTTTCTCTACTGTTTGGTCTAGCTCTTCAAATGCAAAGTCTAGTTTTTGGTTCATTAGTTCGTCTATCTTGTCAAATATCATTTTGTATGCTTCACAGTGAGGGTCTACATTCTTTATTTCATGACCGCTTACTGCCAATGCATTGTATGGACATCCACCCCTACAGTAGTCTATATGTTTGCATTCTTTACAGTCTTCATCAACAAATCTTTTGTATTCCTGCAATAGTTTTTCTGCCTTTGTGTTCATTAGTTCTTCGTATGTGGGTTTGTCTTTTACATGCCCTATTTCATATTCTGGCATGTCGACAAATCTGTAACAGGGATATATTTTTCCATTAGGTCCAATTGCAAATGTGCTGTCCATACAGTCAACATAGGTACATACAAAACCTCTTTTCATGAATACCCCCTTGCATAGATGGTCCAAGTTTTTTAGTTCTATTGTGTCTGCTAAATCCAGATACTGATTTAACAAGTATATCATTAATTCCCCATAGTCTTTTGGTTCCAGTGCAAATTCATCTCCATTATCATCTTTAAGTGATGGAAGTGCAGGGTGTATTTTCAGGTTCAATCCGTTTTCTTTGAAGAATTCGAATATTTCTTCTTTATGTTTTATTGAGTAATTTGTGAATGTGCTTATGAAACTTGTTCTTAGTCCATGTTTTTTTGCAATTTCGTAACCCTGCAATGTTTTGTCATAATAGCCAATTCCTCTTTGGCTGTCATTTAGTTCTTTTGGACCGTCAAGACTACTTCCTATTGGTATTTCATATTTTTTAAATAGTGTTGCTAGTTTTTCATCTAATAACCATAGGTTTGTTTGTATTGCATATGCGGGGTATAAATGTGATAATTGTGTGGACATTTGTTTTAATGCATGTTCATAAAAGTCATATCCTGCGAGTAGTGGTTCTCCTCCATGAAATGTGAATGTTACTGGTTCTTGTCTGAATTCTTTTAGCCATTCAACAAGTTCGTCCATTGTTTCGTTTGTCATTACTGTTGATACTGTTTCTGAGTTCCAGCAGTAACTGCATTTTGCCGGACATCCCATTGTTGGCACTATCATTACATGCATCTTTATCACCTTCATTAGAAAGAATATTTTTATTCTTCCAAGTAATAATATTCTCCTTTTTCTTTTTGTTCTCTGTCCAGATAACTTTCTAGTTTGTTTACTCTTGGTCTGTTTGTTTCCTTATCTCTTCTGAATGTTATTTTTACTTCTGATAAGAATTTGTTCATTGCATCCCGTAGGTTAATTGGTGCTGTTGCATGTCCTGTTCGTCCTGATTCTCCGTAAAATACCATTGCTCTATCTGATATGTAATCTATGAATACTATATCGTGGTCTATAATTAACGCTGATGTATCATCCCTCATGATTACATGTTTAATTGCTTTTGCTATTTTTAATCTTTGTTCTACATCCAGGAATGCTGTTGGTTCATCCAATACATAGAGGTCTGCTTCTTGTGATAATGTTACTGCTGTTGCTAGTCTTTGTAGTTCTCCACCAGATAGTTTGTTTACTTGTTTGTCTATTATTTTTTCAAGGTCAAATGGTTTTGAGATGTCTGTTTTAAATACATTTGTTCCGTATCCTTTTGCGTGCATAAATAGGAAGTCCTGTACTGTTCCTTCGAAATCGGATAGGATATATTGTGGTTTGTATGCTATTTCTATTTCTTCGGCTATTTCTCCGGAGTCAGGTTTTGTTATTCCTGCCAATATTTTTGCATATGTTGTTTTTCCTATACCGTTTGGTCCGAATGCTGTGATTACTTGACTTTGTTTTATTTCCCCTTCATCAACCATTAATTCAAAATTATCGTATTTTTTGTGGAAGTCTGTGTATGTTGTTATTGTTTCAGATTCTATTAGATCACTTGGTGGTCTTATTTCAAATTCTATTGGTTGTTTTCTTATTCTTATGTTTTCTTCATTTAGGAATCCATTAATATAAGCATTTATTCCAACTCTTACTCCTCTTAGTTTACTTACTACACCGTATGCTCCTTCTTCACCATACATTACGTGTACGTAGTCACTCATTGCATCAAGTGTTGCCAGGTCGTGTTCTATTACTAATACATTACGGTTTTCTGCTGTAAGGTCTCTTATTACTTCTACTGTATTTAGTCTTTGTTTTACATCTAACCATGAGGTTGGTTCGTCTATGTAGTAGAAATTTGCATCTTTCAGGACTGATGCTGCTATTGCTATTCTTTGTAGTTCTCCACCAGATAGTTTTCCCAGTTTTCTGTCTAATGTGTTTTTAAGTTCTAGTTTTTCTACTACTTCATCCATTTTATTTCTTTCATCTACTCCTTCTAGTAATTCGGATACTTTTCCTTTAACGACTTTAGGTAGTTGGTCTACCATTTGTGGTTTGAATGATACTTTTATTTCATTGTTGCTTAGTTTTTTGAAGTAGTTTTGTAGTTGTGATCCTTTGAAGTATTCTATTACTTCTTCCCAGGTTCCCTCTTGTTCGTATTTTCCAAAGTTTGGTATTATTTGTCCTGAGAGAATGTTTAGTATTGTTGATTTTCCTATACCGTTTGGTCCCAGTAATCCTACTACTGATCCTTCTTCTATAGTTGGCATTCCAAACAGTTCAAAACTGTTTTGTCCGTATCTATGTATTGGTTGTTCTGTCAGTACTTCAGGTAAGTTTATGATACTTATTGCATTGAATACACAGCGATTTACGCATATTCCACATCCTGAACATAATTCTTCGGATATTATTGGTTTTTTATCTTCACCCACTATTATTGTGTCTTCTTCCATTCTTACTCCCGGACAGTATTCTATACAGGCGTAGTTACATTTTTTTGGTTGACATTTATCTTTTTCTAATATTGCTATTCGAGACAAAATTTATTCCCCATTATTTTCTCTTTTATGTTATGATTTTATGAAAAGTTAAGTTTAAAAATATCGTTAATATAATGATTTATCATTATCTAATTATGTTTTGTATTATAAATAAATTTTATTATTTAGAGAGTTTATTTAGAAAATAAGGACATGCAATAATAATCTTGATAATTAAAAAAACTTCTATAAGTTTTAAATAATTTTTAAAAAAATATTAAAAATTTTAAACAATGATTAATATTTTAAATGATAATAAAAAATATTTGTTATACATATAAAATACATATTTTCCATTTTAATAAAGTAATTTAAGATGTTTATTTTAGTCCCTTAATTAATAGCTTGAACTAAAATATTAATTAAACAAAAAAATAACTTTATATAAAAATTTATCAAATAATATACATCTTTTAACCTAGTAATTTAAAATATTAAATAATAGGTTTTTTTATTTGATTTAATGTATAATTAATGCTGTAATTCTCTTTTTATATATGGTTCAAGTTATACTAGAAAAAGAGTATAGATACTATTTAAAAAACTCATTTTATCATTTTATAAAAATAACGATAAAATGATATAATGTAAAAAAACTTAATGATTATTGATATTTGTTCAAATACCAAAATAATTAGTCCCGTATAATCAATTACCTAGTTATTTTTTTTTGAATATAGAAAACAATACATATAAATACTACAAAAATATATTTAATTGTATAGGAGTGATATTATGGAAACCTTACCAATTGCCCCAATAGGCAGAATTTTATCTAATGGTGGTGCTCCACGAGCAACAAAAGATGCAAAAATCGAATTATCAAAAAAATTATCAGAACTTGGAGAATCTATTGCTGAAGAAGCAGTAAAAATTGCAAATCATTCCGGTAGAAAAACCGTGAAAGCATCAGATATCCAATTAGCTTTAAAACTAAAATTTTAAATTATTACTACCATTTAACTACTTAAAAACTAATAATATTTGAATAACATCCAGTATATTCAATAATTTTTGACATTTAAGAATTTAATCTGGTATTATTTTTTTATTTTTTAAATAACACTGTTAAATTAATCTTTTCTTTTTATAACCTTATTATTTCAACCTACTATTTTTAACAAAATTTAACTCAAATGCATAATAAATAAGTATATTAACAGATTAAATAAGGAGAAAAAAATCTTGATAAATAATCTTAAAATTTTTATCACAGATAATAAGAAAGATTTAAAATATCTAATAATATTGATCCTGTTTCTATTAGCAATCTCTATTCCTAAATTACTTATACAATATAAAGTTGGAATAGGGAATTGGGATACATTCTTATACTTAGAAAATGGTAGGAATTTTGCTAAAATGGGATGGGGAGACGTTCCAAGTATTGCACCGGTTCTTCCCGTATTATTATCCAAATTGTTTTTGCTTGCAGGACATCCATATCAAAGAGCAATATTCAATGTTGATGTTATATTTTACATTTTAGGGGCAATATCCTTTTATTTAATTCTCAGATTAAAATTCAAGCATAATGTAAGTCTAGTTGGAAGTATAATTTATTCCACATTTACACTACTCTATTCATGGGTTGCTATCGGTGGAAATGATATCCTTGGTACTACTGGTACACTTCTAAGCATGTACTTCATATTTATTTCACACAAATACAACAATAAATTATACATTTTAGCCCTGCCTATAGCAGCTTATTCCTTCTTGTCACGTTACACGGCAGGAGTAATGCTATTTGCAATATTATTGTACTGGATTATAAATAGAGTTAACTTAAAGGAAATTAAGTACATAATCACTGGTAGCATAATCGGAATTATTAGCATTAGCTGGTTCTTATATGAATTCAACAAGCATTTAGATACCCCTTTCCCATTTTTGGGACAATTTAGTGGAACTGTTTCAAATACTGTTGTTCTTGATGCAGGTTTTTTACCGGATAGCTGGTATTACATTAAACACATTCCAAATTACCTTTTAAGTACTGTACCAAAAAATGTTAACAACTTTAATGTTATAGTTAATCCAATGGGAAACACTCCCTCCATAGTATCTTATATATACATTGCATTATTCATTTTTGGAATAATACTGCTGATTTACAATATTTATTCCAAAGTAAAAGAGAGCAAGATTCAATTTAACAAAAATAAAAAGTTATTATTGACAGCAGGATCAATATTGGCCTTAATTGGCTTAATTACCATTGGTAATATATCATACATATTTAGCTCATTAATTTCATTAATTTGCTTGTGTATATTCTATCACTTATTAAATGATTATAATATTGAAAACATAGACATTGACTTTACAATGTTAGAATTATTCATTATATACCTAGTCTTCCAGTCAATACTATTTACCAAAAATGATCGATACTTCATTACAGTACTTCCATTTATAGCATACTTCATAACATATTCATTGAATGAAATATTTATTAAACTAGACGAAAGATTTAAATGGAATAAAACTAAAGTTTCAAAGATAATTACGGCATTAATTATCTTATTCTTATTATCAAACACATTAGTTTTTGCAAATAACGTTCCAGAGGAGAATGATTACGCTGATATTAAGGATGCCTGTGAATGGTTAAAAAATTATGACAATATTACCAACAATACGCTTATTCATTCTGACGATTGGCCAGGAGTTTCATGGTATATGAATATCTTTTGTCAAAGGGGTGTTCCTGATACGTCTAATGCTTCATCCATTGCAGAATTCAGTAGGGAAATTCTGTCAAGAAATAATAGTCATTATGCAAGTTCATATTATATTGATTGTACCCATAGTACTAAATTTGATTACCCTGGACTTGTAAAGATTAAAAAAATTGGAAGCGTTGAAATATATGAAAATAAGTATTTGAAAAAAAATGGTCCCACATATATTTACACTAAAGAATATAACAATAGATTACAAAGAGAGATTGACGAATTTAACAAAACAAATGGTGGAAAATTATGAACATTATAGAAGATTATCCATTGAAAACAAAGTTACTTGGAATATTATCATTAATTATGATAATATACTCTTCAATACTTGTTTATTGTCAAAGCATCATTGGAGTCAGTTATTGGGATATTTTTGTTTATCTTCAAAATGCCATGCTTTTTTCCCACATAAATATTGGAAGTCAGTTGGGTGTTCCACCAATACTATCACTCATCACTTCAATTCCATTCCAATTAGGTTTTATTTCAGAAAATACATTATTTGCCGTTTGTGGAATTTTATTTGTATTTCTCATAATTGGATTATACTTGTTATTAAATGAAAAGTATTCTCCAGAACTATCTTTTCTGGGCAGCATTATCTTTTCCATGTTATCTTTAGTTGTAACATGGGCTGTTACTGGTTCTAATGATTTACCTGCATTATGTTTTAGTGTATGGGCTTTTTACTTTACCATTAAAGGATTGAATGACAATTTCAACTACTATTATCCTGCATTTTTATTGTTTATCGTAGCTTTTCTATGCAGGTATACTGAAGGATTCATATTTATTGTAATGTTGTATTATTTATTAATTAATTATGATAAATTGAAAGCCCAGTTGACTAGGAAACGGGTATTGTCAATGATTATTTATGCTTTAATTATCTTGGTTGTAATCAGTTCGGTTTATATTTCATATCAAGGAAACATTCCATTTATCAGTCAATTCTTTGAAGTTTCAAGCAATTCACAAGTTTCTAATGTTAACGTTGGCTATGATTTAAATCAATGGTATTATTTTCAGCATTTACCCGAATATTTAACTTCTATGACTGTTGATAACTCATATTTTTATACGTTGTCAACTTCCAACAACAATCCCACAATATTATCCTATGTTATATTATTGTTGGTTTTAATCTCATTATTTAATTTTGTGATAGATCCTCTCATATCCAGCAGTAATGTTGAAAGGAGATATTTGAAAATTACACTAATTATAATTTTTAGTGTTTTAGCGATAATTAGTTATGGTCATATATCTTATATCATCACGGAATTACTGTTTACGTTAATCTTATATTTATATTATAGATGGCTATCAAATAAAGATAATCAACTAGACTTTGTTATGTTTTTATGGATTGGTATTTTCATTATATTGCATTCATATCATCCAGTAAAAGTTGATAGGTACATAGTACCAATATTTATACCATTAGTATATTTCATGATAGAATCAATTCAACAAATAATTAAGAACAAGAAAAAAACCATAATAATACTGACAATACTACTATTACTGTTAATACCCGTAAATATAAGTTACATATCATCAATAACAAAAGAAAATCCACATACTCATGAAGAAAAAGTGGCGAGCCAATTCCTAAAAGAATACGATGCAGATTATACAAAACATAACATATCCTCTGATAGAGGTGTAGCATTTAGCTGGTACTTAAAAAAATATGTATATCCTACAATACCACGAGTACTAACAGCAAATAATGACAGTCTTGAAAATAAACTAAATGAGATAAATGCAAAATATTATATTGATTCAACAAGCAATACAACAAACATTAATGGTTACCATGCCATATATGACAACAATAATGAAGAGTTTAAACTAAAAATATATGAAAGGGATTAAATGAAGACTAAAGAAGAAATTATTGAAGAGATTATAAAAATACGTGACGAAATAGGTCATGATTATATTGAACCTGAAATAAAGGACATGTATTTTAATAACAATGAACTGACAATAATAACTCCCGATAGACCTGAAAAATCCATAATAATTGGAAAAGGAGGATGGGTTGTAGGAAAACTAAGAGAAAAACTACAAATTGAATCAATTCATGTAATATCATACACAGATATAGTCTTAAAGGAATATCAATTAAAACTATCAGCCAAACACGCAAAAAAATTAATAGATGACAACAAAATACCATCCGAACACGAGGATGCATTCAACAACATTTATGAACTATTAATCAAAAAACAAGAAAATGCATACAATAATACACTTATAGAAGATTATATAAAAGAAAACATTAACCGTAAAGCCTACACTGATGCTGAAGTAATTGTAGCATTATCTGGTGGAGTAGACAGTAGTTTCTCAACAATCCTTGCCAAGGCATTAGGATTTAATGTAAAAGCCATGACTGTTGATCCTGGAACAATTATACTACCCAAACAATTTAAAAATAATATTGATAATCTAAGAAAACAGCTTAAAATAGAACATGAATACATCAACACAGACATGAGTTCTATTATCGAAGAAGCTTTGGAAGGCAAAATTCATCCATGTGGAAGATGTTCAAAACATATTGAAGAAACAATAATAAAAGAAGTTGAAAAATCCGATAGAAAGATTATAATCTATGGTGACTTGCTGTCTACTGGTTCACAGTCAATAGTTATAAATGACAACAAGATTAGAATAAATTTACCTGCACTTTTTAGAATGGAAAAAACAGAAGTTAAAAATATCATCACAAAATATTCAGTAAAAAAAATTAAAGGTTATGGATGTCCATTAATAGTTCAAGTTCATAAAAACTATCCACAATATCGTTCATTTTCGATTCAAAGGGTGTTAAGAGAAACACGTGCAGGCATTTTAGAGCCTGGAGAAGCTCTGGAATTAATTAAAACTATTTAATTACCATTAATGCTCCATATATTATTAGGAACAAACCTATAATATATGCCACTAAGGCAGGATAAATTAAAATTATAATACCTACAATGATTGCTCCTACCGCGTACAAATCTTCTCTATCCTCAAACATTCTTATCACCATTAATTTAAAAATATTTTATTTATCAATTATAATCTCTTTATTTTAATCTTTTAAAAATTTTTCCATTATTTCAATTGATTCAAATACTGCTTCTGGAGCACAACCACCCTTAACTGTTCTTGATTTAACATTTTTAAGCGGATCAAGAGCTTGTCTAACCAAATCTTCACCCAAATCTAAAGATTCGCCTGTTACATCAATTGAAACTTTATTTACATAATCATTATCAATTTGAGTAGTGTTTATGTTTTGACTAATTGCATCTGAAACAATTCTTCCAACAATCCTGTGAGCAGTTCTGAAAGGAAGATTTTTTTCTCGCACCATAACATCTGCAAGTTCTGTTGCAGTAGCAAAATTTGCACCAGCAAGCTCTTCAGTTCTTTCCTTGTTAATTGTTAAAGTACTTAACATTCCATGAACAATTGCTAAAATATCATTAGTATTATCGATTGCATTCCACATGTGTGGTGTAACCTCTTGTAAATCCCTATTATAACTATGAGGTATTCCCTTAATCATTGCAAGAACCGTCATTAATTCTCCATATGCAATCGTACTTTTTCCACGAGACAATTCAGCTATGTCCGGATTTTTCTTTTGTGGCATGATAGATGATGTTGATGAGTACTGATTAGAACATTCAACCATCCTAAACTCATAACTACTCCAAATAACTATTTCATCCGATATTTTTCCAAGAGTTGTAGATAACATTGCATAATCAAATATTGCTTCTGCAGCAAAGTCCCTACTGCTTACTCCATCTATAGAGTTATCCATTACCTTACTAAAACCTAATAATTCTGTTGTTCTTTCACGATTAATTGGAAAACCTGTTGTTGTTAAAGCTGCAGATCCTAATGGATTCATGTCAACCCTCTTGTAAGTATCCATTAACCTTTCACAATCCCTTCTTAACTCATTTGCATATGCCATTAAGTGATGTGCAAAAGTTGTAGGTTGAGCATGTTGCAAGTGAGTATAAGCAATAAAAAGTGTATCAGTGTTTTCTTTTGCCATTTCAACAATTGTGTTTATGAATGATTTGATATTTTTGATTGTATTTTCAATTTCTACTTTGAGTGTTAATCGGATATCCGTACACACCTGGTCATTACGACTTTTTCCCGTGTGCATAAAACCTGCTTCAGAACCTATTTCTTTGGTTACGTAGTCCTCTAATGCCATATGAATATCTTCAAATGACGGATTTAAATCTAGAGCATCTATTCCTTCTTTTTCTAGCTTGTCTAATGCATCTAAAATTTTTTTTCCAGACTCTTCAGGTATAATCTCCTGTTCAATTAGCATTGTTGTGTGTGCACGATTACATTTAATATCTGATTCAAATATTCTTTTATCAAATTCAATGGATGATGAGAAAGCTGCTGCATCATCTGTCATTTGACCATCAAAACGTCCTGCTCTTAAATCCATATTTATTCCTTTCCTTTTAGGTATTTGTAGTTATGTTAAACATGCTTAATTTATTTTTTTACAATTTATTATATTTTAAAAGTCCCTTCATATATGTATCCTTTAATTGATTTGGGAGCATCTACCTGGTAGAATTCGAAAGTATCAGGGTTTTCAACATAAATATGTGCCAATGCAATTCCAATATCATTATAGGTCCAATCCGGCATTAACTTACTTTTTAATATGTTTTGTTTTTTCCTGTATGCATTATAGGATCCATCTTCATTATGTGTAAAGTACCATGGCTGACTATTGATTGCTGAAGGAGCGTATTGTGCCCCTTTTAGTTTCTCATCATCATAATCAGAAATTTCAGATAATTTTTTTCTTTTAAAATCATTTATTGATCTGAATAATTCTTCATCAGGAAAACCAACAGCCATCAATATAATAAACTTTTGTTCTGGATTTTCTATTAGGACATCGGACTTTAAACTCCCTAATCCCACCCAACAAGTTCCTATCTCCTTTGATTGAAGATATAAATCCAATTGTTGAGCAATAAAACCAATATTAACTCGGTAGTTTTCTTTTTCTTCAGAAAAAAATGCTATATAATATGGTGCTCTCCATGGAAGTATCGTTTTTATCTGATTTTTAGTAAAAACTTGACATGAAATTGATATATTCTCATTTAATGCTTTAAAATGTTGATTAAAATCACTGATATAATCTATTACTTCTTGAGGTAATGGTTTATCATTATATTTTCTATAAGATTTTCGTTTAAAAATTACTTGGGATAACTGTTGTATTTCTTCTGTATTCATAATGAATTATTTGTCTGAAGAAAATATTAAATTAATGAAAAATTTACAAAGATACTTTTCATTAAAAATCATTTAACATATATGCTTTTTGTCAAATTAACGAGTCCTAATGCCATAATTTATAAAATTAGTAAAAAGGATAAAAATTATTAGTATTCAACATTTAATTTAAATAAAGTATGAATAAAAATCTTTATTGCTAAAAAAAGTAAAAAAAAGGGGAATTTTAATTAAATAGCTATGATCTAGCTATTTTTCTAGTTGTGGCTTTTGTATTAGGATAAGCCTGTCTTTCACCAGTAACCAAAGTAACTGATTTGATTTTTGCAGAAGATAATTTTACTTTAGAGATATTTATTTTTCCATTCTTAACTCTGAAGAATCTAGTTTTACCATTTTTCTTATAGGTTTTACCATCTATTTTTAAACAAACCTTGTTAATTCCAATAACGGTTTTATCATTTTTATCAACAATTCTTGCTTTAATGGACAATTTTTTATTTTTCAATGTTACTTTCTGGAATTTAATTTTAATATCAGTAGGTTGTACTTGATAAGTTGTAGTGTTTTTAACGTTTTTAGTGTAGTTAGTATTAATATATTCGGCAGTTACGACATAATCTTTAGTTATTTTTTTATCTGAAACAGCACTTGTTCCTCTTGGAACTAGGTACGTGTATACTACTTTTTGATTATTGACTTTAACTTTAATTACCTTAGCATTTTTCTTAAGAGTTTTTCCATTAATTTTAAAGATTACATGACCTTTATCAATTAATGATTTTTTCTTAGAATTTTTAGTGGTATCTTTAACTATTACCTTAAATTTAATGTTACTACCTTGTTTTACAACTTTTTTATTTGCAGTTACTTTAATTGTTGAAGTTCTTAACTTAATATTAACTTTATTAATATTAGACTCATTTTCTGCATAACTGTAACTTCCACTGTAAGATGCTGATATATATTTACTGTTACGTAAGTATAATTGTGATGTCATTGTATACTTAACTACTCCATTTTCCACTTTAATTTTAAGTGGTTTTTCATTACTATCAAATCGACCATCTGCTCTTAGTGTTTTACCATTAATTTTGAACACTAAGTTTCCACCACTAACTTTTTTATTATTAATGTCAGTTATGGTAGCTTCGAAAGTAATTTTTTCGCCAATAATTCCTTTAACTGGTTTGACCGTGATTTTAATAGGTATTTTTTCTACCTTAATTGTTTTAGTTGTAGTTGCTTTCTTGTATAAACTGTTTTCTTTTAATGTAACTTTTACATCATTGCTTCCTACTGGTAAATCAAGTTTTATATTCAATACACCTTTATTATTGGTTTTTCCTGTTATGACCGTGCCATTTGGTAAGGTCACACTGACTTTTCCATTAACTACTGGTTTAGTTTCATTATCTGTTACAGTAATTTGTAGTGTAAGATTATTTATTTTGTTATCAAGTACATTTACTTTAATATCAGCAGTGTTTTTATCGATTACTGATTTTACATTATCAGTACTTGAAGTATAATTTTCATTTCCACCGTATATAACTAGATAATTATATGAACCTGGATTATTTACGTTGGTATTAATTGTAACTATTCCATTCTTATCAATTTTACCTTTGCCAACTACTTTTTCATCAAGAGTTAGTGTTACTAGTCCACTTGTTACAGGTTTTCCAGTAATGGAATCTGTGACTTTGACTTTAATTGCATCTTGAGATGAGTTATTATCAATGATTGTTGCTTGAGTGTTACTATCTCGTTTTCCAACATTTACTGATATAGTTGTGTTAGTTCCATTAAATGATTTATTACCTGCATAGCTGATGTTCACAGCATTAGAACCAACAGGTAAATCAACTGGAATTTCTACAACACCATTCTTATCGGTTGTTGCATTTATTTTAGTACCGTTAGGCAATGTTACTATTACAGTAGCATTAACAACAGGTTCCTTAGTTATTGGGTCAGTAACTGTTACACTTACCGTAGTGTTGCCTAATGTTGCATTAGGTACTGTGGCTGTAATGTTTGATTGACGGCCAACTATCTTTTCATCAGGTAATGTCTTATTACTTGCAGTGTAATTCTCATTTCCAAGATATTTTATGCTAATATCATATACTCCTAATTCAGTAATGATTATAGGAATATTTGCATAACCATTTGATATTTCACCGTTTCCAACAACCGTGTTATTAATAAATACTTGAACATATCCATTAGGAACAAGTTCACCAGTTGTAGCATCTGTAACATTAACTTTTACAGTTACGTTACCAACCGTATTATTGATTATTTTTCCAGCTGTTGTACTGTTACGTGGTTCTACTGTTAACGATATACTGGTTTTTGTTGAGTTATACGTTTCATTTCCTGGATATGTTACATTTAATGTATTAGGTCCTACAGGAAGATCCACAGGAATATTTACTGTACCATTACTATTTGTTGTACCAGTTATATTGGTTCCATTAGGCAATGTTACAATAATGGTAGCATTAGTTATAGGTTTATTTGTTGCAGGATCAACTAAAGTAACGTTTACAGTCGTGTTACCATAAGTAGTGTTAGTCATATTTACGGTAATCTTGCTTTCACGACCTACAATATCTTCACCATTTAATGTAGTGCTACTACCAGTGTAGTTTTCATTACCTTCATAGGCTACTACAATATCATATGTACCAATCTCATTTATGTCTGTGACAACTGTTACTTTACCATTCTCTACAGTGCCATTACCAATAATGTTTCCATCAGAATAGATAGTTACATTACCGTTAGGTACATTAACTCCGGTAGTGGCATCAGTAACTATCACTTCAATAGTCACATTACCAGCAGTATTATTAGTGACTTTCGCAGAGGTAGTACTGTTACGTTGCTCCATGTTAATGTTTTGTGTTGTTACATTTTCATTGTAAGTGATGTTGCCTGTATAATTTACAACTATTTCTGTAGTTGTAATAGGAACAGTTATGTTAATGATAGCCGTACCATTTTCATCAGTAACTCCACTTCCCACATGTGTTCCATCAGGTAAAGTAATGTTTACCGTACCATTGATTAATGGTTTACCAGTTACAGTATCCGTTACTGTAATATTAACAGTTGTATTACCTACTGTTGCATTCACAACACTGTATGTTATAGTAGCATTACGTTTGTCAATGTTTACGTTTAAGTCATCACCACTATCCTGGCTTCTTGTGTAATTTGTATTGCCTTCGAAGATAGCAACAATTTCATAATCACCAGATTGTGTAATGTTGGTTAATACTTCAACAATTCCCGTTTCGTCGTTGAATTCGACATGAGCAACTTCTTCACCATTTGCAATAATTGTAATATTACCGCTAGTTACAGGACTGCTATTGGTAGCATCGGTGACATTTACTTTTACAGTCACATTACCTGCAGTAAAGTTTGTTACTTCAGCAACAGTTACACTCTCACGTGGTTCAACTGTTAATGTAAATGTTTTATTTGTTGCATTGAACGTGTCATTACCTGGATAAACAATAGTTAAAACCTGTTCACCTACAGGAACTGTCACATTGACAACAATTGTACCATCATTACCAGTAGTACCATTACCAACTACAACACCATCTAATGTTACATTAAATGGAGCATTATTCAAAGCATTACCTGTAGTAGCATCAGTTAGGTTAACTTTAACACTCGTATTTCCAAATGTCGTGTTTTCAGGACTTGCAACAATAGTCACATTTCTAGTAACTATTTTAGTGTCTGCCATACTTGAATCATCAGAACTTGAATTGTATTTACCTGTACCTTCATAATTTGCTATGAAAGTGTAAGTTCCATTAGTTTGAACAGATTCAAGCACAATATCAACAACTCCATTATTGCTTGTATCAAGTGTAGCAGAACCTAGAACGCCACCTGTTTCATTAACTATGGTAACGATTCCTTCTGAAACATCACGACCTTTAGTATCAGATACAACGACATGAACTGTTACGTTACCTGCCGTATTGTTAGATACGTAAGCTTCAGTGGTCGTATTAATTCTATTTACAATTAATACTACTTCAGAACTTGTGTATTCATAATCATCATTATAGAATGATACATTTACAGTGTAAGTTCCAGCGACTAATGTGTTGTTGATGTAACTGAATTTTCCAGTGTTATCATTTGCTGTAACATTTATTGAGTAAATAATACCATCACTATCCTTAACTGTGATGTTAACTACTGCACCTTCGATGATGTTACCATTTATATCCGTTAAATTTCCAAAGATAAGATAATCTTTCTCAATCAATACCTCTCTAGGATCAACATCAACTGTGATGATTGCAGATTCTTTATCTGCAGTTATTTGATTGAATTCTTCTTCGGAACCTGCAAGTTTACCTGTACTGTTAATGTAAATGTTGTCACCAACATAAAGAACATTAGCACTTATTGGAGTTGTTGAATCAATATTTAATCCTAAATCTTTAAGATTTATAATATTTTCAATTTCATTGAATGAGTATTCTTTAGATTTTTCTCCTATTGTGATTTTTAACGTTCCGCTTGTTATAGGTGTTCCATCAACTTCTGTAACATTTACAGCTAAAGTCACATTTCCTTGAGTATTGTTAACAAGTCTTACTGTAGTATTTGTAATGATTTTATCGGCTCTGAGAGTTGTGGTGTTAACTGTATTGTTTACAACACCATCACCATTAAATATAACAGTAACTGTGTAATTACCTTCAGCAGTTGAAGTAAAGTTTACTGAATAATAACCATCAACGCCAGTGACAACACTATCATTATAGTAAGAATTATTTACTTTAATAATGAGGTTTGCACCAACAATAGCAGTACCGTTAGCATCAACAAAGTTACCACTTATGTTAAATACAGTACCTACTCTTGAAGTAACTGGATCTACATTTACACTTAATGTTGAATTATGTTGTTTTAAAGTTACAACTGTTAGTTCTTCCTTATTAGTTTCAGAGTAAGTTGCATTATTGTATCCTCTACTTGGGTTGTATGTTCCATTACCAAGATAGTCTACATTTATTCCGACTACTTGACGGTTGTCGCTTACTTGAACTTTAATTCTTAATACGCCAGACTCATTAATTGAGTATGGATAAGTTCCTTCACTAATTGTTACGGCTATTAAATTTTCACCACTAGTTAATACTTCACCAGTTAAAGCATCTTTAACAACAACATCTATTGTTAGATTTCCAATAGTATCATTAACAACTTGTACGAGTGTGGTTGTGTCACGTTTTCCTACATTATATGTTTTTGTAATATTTAATGGATTTACACTATTATTACCACCATAGGATACTGTCACATTAACTGTACCTGTAATGTTAGTGGTTCTAATTTGCTCATAATATCCATCGACTGGGACATCTATATAAGTGTAGCTGTCTGTTCCATTATCAATTGTAATGTTTACTTTATCAGCAATGTTCTTGCCAAGACCGTCAACAAGTGTTCCATTGAATTTGACTTCATCAAATACTGTTAGTGTTTCAGGAGTGACATTTAATGTTATTGTAGCATTTTGTTTGTCTGCTGTGATTTCTGTGAATTCTGTTGGATTATCTGTGTTCCATGAAGCTATTGTTATACCCGTACTGTTTAGGTAAGTGTTATTTCCTAGGTATATTACTGTAACATTAGCTTTTGTATCATTTTGTATGTCAAGTTTTATTGTTGTGTTTTCTTGAGTAAAGTCAATAATTTGGGTTACATTGTTAACTGTTACATTTAATGTTCCGTTGGCTATTTTAATTCCATTATGGTACATATCATATACAACCACGTCTATTAACACGTTTCCTGCAGTGTTATTAATTACTCTTACTGTTGTGTTTGTAGGTAATTTATATACTGTGTAAGTTGTATAATCAGTAGCATTGTTGTATTTGCTTGTTCCGTTAAAGTATGCTTTTACTTTAACTTCTCCTGCTATGGTAGTGTTTCTTTCATAAGTGTAACGACCGTTTGAATCGGTATATACTATAACAGAGTCCACATCAGCAAAGGTTAAGTTAATTTTAGCATTTGCTATTGGCATGTCACTGGCATTGAGTAAATAACCACTTATTTCTATAGTTTTTCCAATTGGAATTTCGTTTTGAGTGATACCTACTGTTAGATTTACATCTTGTTTGATTGTGGTAATTTCTGTAAAGTCTACAAGTTCACCAGTAGTCTCATCATGTGTTTGACCTCTACTTGATTCGTACTGATTATCACCAAGGTAAGTTACATTAACACTTATTGTACCATTTTCTTCAACATTAATGTGTACTGTAGTAATATCTCCAACAATTACGTAATTGATTGGTTCAGTTTCATCTATTGTGATGTTGAATTCTCCATGATCAACAGGGTTTCCACGTTCATCTGTAACATTAACTGTTATTGTTACATTTCCAACAGTATTGTTTAAAACCTTTACAATGGTTGTTGTGTTAAGTTTTGTTACGTTGAATGAAGTTTCCACACTTATTGGCTGTACACTATTGTTTCCTTTGTAGTTTGCAATTGCTGTGAATGTTCCGTTGATTGTTGATGTGAAGTATACTGTGAAATTACCGTTTGTATCAGTGATGTTGGATAATTCTATTTCACCAATAGTTACTGTAATATTACGGTTTACTATGTTATTTCCCATTCCATCTTCAATATGACCAGTAATTGTTATTGTGTCACCAACACTGCTATTTGCAATAGAATCTATTGTCATAATAGGTGTCTGATAATCTACTGTTATGTTTGTAACAGTTTCATTCACACTAGGTTCATCCAGGAATTTGTCCATATCAAGACCTGTGCTGGTTGCATATGTTTCGTTTCCATTGTAAATTACTGATACAGCAATATATTGAGATGCACTTGTAATGTTAAGATTTACAGGCGTTATGGTACCATTTATTTTTACTATTGCATCTGGATGATTTTGTACTTTAACTGTGAAGTTTCCATCAGTCAATATCGTTCCGTTTACATCCATAACTTGTACATCTATTGTTACATTTCCTGCAGTGTTGTTTGTAATATTTACAAGTGTTACTGTTGGACGTAGGTTTACAAGATATGATGTTGAAGCATTTATCTGATTGATAGTGCCATTTCCAAGATATGAAGCAGTCACATTGATTTGACCTACTTTTATTGATGTTCTAGTCCAATTGTAAACACCATTGATTACATCAACGGTTTTTCTTTCGACTAGTTCATCACCAAACATTACAGTAATGTTTATTTTACCAGTAATGTTGTTTCCGAGTCCGTCAACTAGTGTACCATTATATGTTACATTGTTTAATACGTAGACTGGGCTTGGTCCTTCAACAATTGTGAGTGTTGCATTCTGCTTATCGGCCGTGACTTCTTTAAATTCTTGCGGATTATCAGATTCAATAGTATTCCTGTCCATA
>JAFRMD010000081.1 GCA_017430835.1 Methanosphaera sp. | reverse complement strand
GAAGGTTTTAGAAGAATCAAAACCGAGAAACTTCACACAGTCTATTGATGTGGTCATAACCATCAACGATTTAGACGTAAACAAACCAGAAAACCGTTTAGATGAAGAAGTGCTTCTCCCTAATGGACGTGGAAAAGATGTAACAGTTGCATTTATTGCTGAAGGTGAATTAGCATACCAGGCTGAAAAAGCTGGTGCAGACATTGTAATTGACAAAGAAAAATTAGAAGAATTAGGTAAAAACAGGCCTGAAGCTAAAAAATTAGCAAACACCTATGATTTCTTTGTTGCACAAGCAGATTTAATGCCAACAGTTGGTAGATTCTTAGGACCAGTTTTAGGACCTAGGAAAAAAATGCCTAAACCAATTCCAGCAAGTGCAAATCCAGAAGTTATATTAGGAAGACTCAAAAGCACAGTTAAAATAAGAGTGAAAGACCAACCATTAATACAATCTATTGTAGGATCAGAAGATATGACTGAAGCTCAAATAGCTGAAAATATTGATGCTGTAATAGATGTTCTTGATAGAAATCTAGAACAAGGTTCCAAACAAATTAAGGCAATGTACTTAAAAACAACAATGGGACCTGTAACGAGGGTGATTTAGATGCCTCATGTTGCAGATTGGAAAAAAGAAAAAGTAGCTGATCTTGAAAACCTAACAAATTCTCATGAAATTGTAGGAATTGTAAACTTGGCTGATATCCCAGCACCTCAATTACAAACTATGAGAAAATCTTTATCAGGTAAAGCAATCTTAAAAATGTCACGTAAAAATTTCATTAAAATTGCTTTAGAAAATGTAGGTAAAGAAAACATTGAAGGTTTATCAGATTATCTGGAAGGACAACCAGCAATGGTCTTCACTGAAATGAATCCATTTAAACTATTTAAAATCTTAGAAGATAGTAAAACGGAAGCTCCAGCAAAAGCTGGTGCTATAGCTCCAGCTGATATAGTTGTTCCAGCAGGAGATACATCATTCCCACCAGGTCCAATTCTTGGTGAATTACAGCAAGCTGGTATTCCAGCAAAAATAGACAAAGGATCTATTGTTGTACAAGAAGACGCAGTTGTTGTAGAAGAAGGAGAACCTGTTCCTAAAAACGTAGCAGATGTTTTAACCAAATTGGAAATATATCCAATGGAAGTGGGAATAGATTTATTAGCAGTATATGAAGACAATACAATTTACACTGCTGATGTTCTTAAAATTGATGAAGAAGAAACTAAAACAAGTATTGCAAGTGCTTATCAAAGTGCTATCAATTTATCAGTATTTGCAGGCATATTAAACAGCGAATCTGCTCCTTTACTCATACAGAAAGCAGCAAGAGATGCTATGAACTTAGCTATTAACGCTAACATATTAACCTCAAAAACAACTGATCAAATATTATCCAAAGCATATGCACAGATGCTTGCTATTGCATCACAATTATCAGATGATGCTCTTGATGATGAGTTAAGAGAAAAATTATCATCACAACCACAAGCAGCAGCACCTGCAGAAGAAGCAGTTGAAGAAGTCGAAGAAGAAGAGGAAGAAGATGCAGAAGTATCTGCAGCAGCAGGTCTTGGAGCTCTCTTCGGATAATTTGACTTTGATTTAAGGAATTAATTGTAATCTTTTTGTAGTTAGGGGTTACTTTTAATATATATAAAAAAAGATTAAAAAAATAAAAAATTTAAAACTACAAAAAACATATATATAAATTAAAAAGGTGTATTAACATGGAATACGTATACGCAGCATTATTATTAAACGCAGCAGACAAAGATATTAATGAAGAAAACGTAGCAGCTATTTTATCAGCAGCTGGAGTAGATGCAGACGATGCTAGAATCAAAGCTTTAATCGCAGCATTAGAAGATGTTGACATTGAAGAAGCTATCGCAACAGCAGCAGTAGCAGCACCTGCAGCAGGAGCAGCAGCACCTGCAGCAGCAGCAGAAGCTGAAGAAGAAGTAGTTGAAGAAGAAGAAGATGACGAAGACGAAGAAGAAGGAGCAGCAGCAGGTCTTGGTGCTTTATTCGGATAAGTTCATTATCCCTCTTCTTTTTAATCTTTTTTTCTTATGTTAATTAATCAGTTCTATTTTTATTTTTAACTTGTCAGATCTATTTTTTACTTATCTTATCCCAAATTCAATTTATAATTATTGTATTATGGATTTTCCTTTTAAACCATTAACGTTTATATTATCTAACTGTCCTTTTTTACAGAAAATAATCATGTCCCAATATATGTCTATACCTAACTGATTTTTCATTTACTTGTTATGTGAAAAATTTTTCAGAATAAGACCTCATCATTACCCATCGTAAATTTTCAGTTTTTTCAACGATTATTCAAATCATTATATTCAAAAACATCTTTAATATAACGCTAAGTTATGGTGAATGTAATTGATATAATTAAACATGTGACGAATATAACTAATTAGATCATTATTTTTATTATTATGATACTTGAACATATACATCATGTAACACAATAATTGAAAAATAATAATAGATAACGGGTAATGCTTAAAAAATCATCCGACCACATCGGTTAAAAAAAGGGAAAAGTGGGTGGTTAGTTTGTTATCTTAATTTTTGTCGTACTATTTCTCTGTGACTCGTAGGCCAGTCTGTCCTGTGTTATAACTTCAATTGTGGCGTAGTTCTTGGATGCCGGTACGGGGATATTTTTAAGGTTTAATATTCCATCGCTTGTGTAGAAGTACTGTACATGGGTACCGTTTTTGAGTGTTACCCCATTAACTTTTATTATGAGTTTATTCGGTCCAGTAACCACATTGCCAAGGTAGTCTTTGATGGTAATCTTCATGGATAAAGTGTGTGTCTTGTTGTTTATCGTAGCATTGACTAGGTTGATTGTTATGTCGGATCTTTCTAGTTGGAATGTTGTCGTGTTTTTGATGTTATCTGCGTAGTTTTTGTTGTAGTATACTGCTAGTATTGTATGGTTCTTTGGTGTCATGGTCTTGGTGTCGGTTACGCATGATAATCCTAGGGGTACGGTGTAGTTTATCGTTGCCACGCCGTTTACTACTTTGACTTTAAGCATTTGGCCATTCGCATCTTTGAGTGTTACTCCGTTTATCTTGAAGTATACGAAGTCATCACCTGAAGATATTAAGTTGGTTGTTTTTTTACCACCAGTAGTGTCATATATTTTAGCGGTTATTGTCAGGTTCTGTCCCTGCTTAATTTTTTTCGTATTTGTTGTTACTGTTATCGTTGCTGTTCTAGGTTTTGGTGTTATTTTAGTGGTTGTGCTGTTTGATGCTGTGTAGTCCGTGTTTTCTATGTAGTGTGCTGTGATTTGATTTGCATTTCTCATACTGGAATCGGCCGTTATAGTTGCAGTTGCAACACCGTTTACTACTTTTATCTTGAGTGGGTTGTCACTACCGGATAGTTTACAGTTATCCTTGATTGTCACACCGTTTAGTTTAAAGATTACATTTCCATTATTGATTGCTATTGCATTTGATGCAGTTACTTTTGCTGTAAGTGTGATTTCATCTCCAAGATATGCCGTAACAGTATTTATCGTAGTCTTTGTCGTAATCTTTTTGACATCAATCGTATTGCTTTTGGATGTATTACTATAAGTTTTTGAGCCGATATATGTCACGTTTAATATGTTTTTGCCCGCAGGCAAAGTCAGTGATTGTATCAACATTCCTTTGCTGTCAGTAGTTGCATTTATTGTCGTTTTGTTTGGTAAGATTATTCTTATCTGTGCATTTGCTATTTTTTTACCACTTGTCTTATCGCTAACTGTTATGTTTACAGCTGTATTGTTTACAGTGTTGTTTATTGTCGTTAGGGTTAATGTTACTGCACGTTTCTGAACGTTGACATTGTTTAAGGTACATTGGCTGGTGTTATATATCTCGGTTTCCATGAATTTTACCGTCAGATTATATGAACCACTTTCATTTAAGCTTGTTATGATGGTGGTGTTTGCTCCGGTAATTACAGCATTTGCAACCATTTTCTTGGTTTTCATGTTTATTACTTCAATGTTTCCTCTTGTTATAGGTTGTTTTGTTATCTTATCAGTCACATTCACAGTTAAAGTGACGTTTCCAGCAGTATTGTTCGTTAATACTGCAGTTGTAGTGCTTTCTTGTTTTTTAACAGCTATTGTAATGTTCTTTGTTGCAGATTTTGTTGTAGCTGTTTCATTAACTTTCACTGTTATTGGGTTTTTGCCTGCTTGTACGGGAGCTGTGACATTATAGTTACCTTTATCATCTGTAGTTGTTTCATAGATTCCATTGCCTATTTCTACTCTTACGGGTGTGTTTGCTACTGGGTTATCATCTTCATCTGTTACAGTTCCATTTATTGTGGTGTTCTGTCCAGCT
>JAFRMD010000080.1 GCA_017430835.1 Methanosphaera sp. | reverse complement strand
TATCCATCTTTCACCAGTTTTACGAGATATATTTAAATTATCAGAAGCTTTAGAAATGGTTTCACCTTTATAAACCATTCTAATTAATAATAAATGTCTATATATTTCATAAGAGTCCCTATATTCTTTTAATAAGTCATTTATTTCTTTTAATGATAAATAATCTTCGACTTTTTTATTTTCAGTTTTCATAGAAATATATATGTTTATTAAATGGTATAAACTTTTGGTAAAAAACTATATTTTTTATAATTAAAGAAAAATCTTTACCAAAAAGTTATAGTTAATTATATAACTATTAAAAAACAAATAAATATCAATTGATTTTAGTTAAAAACAATACACAATCAGTTACTCTAAAAACAATGGAAAGCTTTTATATAACAATACGAACACGTTATATTACACTTCATAAAAAACAAACTAAGAAAAAAAACATGCAGAACCCAAGATGTACCAATTTAATTAAAATTAATTAAAATTAAAGTATAGGAGGAAAAAAATGGCGAAATATAAGAAGATATTCTTAATAGTAATGGCTTTAATATTAATTACAAGCTTAGCTGTAATTAGTGCAGCAGACACAGATAATACAAAAAGCGTATCAACCACAAAAGACACATCATCGCACCAACTACAAAAAACAAGTGACAAAACACCAATACACGTAGATACAACACAAACTAATACAAAAAAGGTTAAAAAGACAAAACAAACAAACGACAAAACACAAACGACCACAAATAAAACACAAACGACCACAAATAAAACACAAAACAATCTAAAAAAGATTAACAAAACAAACACAAAACAAGCACCTGAACCGATAACAGTAACAAATTACCAGGATTTATATAATACTTTAACCGACACTTCAGCTAGTACCGATACAACAGTAACTCTTGAAGGGAATGACATATATAACATAACAGAAACTATTACAGTTGGCAATAATATTAAAAACCTTGTAATTGAAGGTAACGGAAGAACAATAAATGGACAAAACCAATATTCTTTCTTAACATTTATAAATGACGAAAGTAATTTAACATTAAATAATATTGTCATCACCAATTGTACTAAATTTTATGATACAAATGGTGGTTCTAGTGAAGAAATTCATGGTGGAGCAGTAGACTTTAATGGAACTAAATTAATAATCAATAATTCCAAAATTCTAAATAACAAGATATATGCTGACAGCTACAAAGCATATGGTGGAGCAATATCATCTAACAACAGTAATGTTGAAATAAATAATTCTACCTTTGGATTCAATGAAATCATTGGAAATAATTATACGGCATATGGTGGAGCATTATATGCTAAGGGTAATGTTAACATAATTAATTCAAACATAACCAACAACAGGATTGTTCTAAGTAATGAACAATCAGAAAGTCAAATGGGTGCATATGGTGGAGCAGTATCCGTAGAATATGGTTTCTTGGGAATAACTGATACGAATATTACATACAACATGATCGATATTAAATCAATAAAGTACGGTTCTGGAAATGAGGGTATAGAAATTCATGCACATGGTGGAGCAATATATCATCAAGGATTTTCAAATCCCTTAGTACTATCTTTAAATAAACAAAAGATAGAAAATAACAAGATAAACATAAATGTATATTCAGAATCGACTACTGATTCAACATCACATTTTTATGCTGATGGTGGAGCAATATACCATAAAGGTAATGATTTAACATCTCAGATGATCTTAAAGGAGATTAGTATTAATTCAAACCAGATAAAAATAAGCTCAAACAAAATTCCATATTCATTATGTTCTGGAGGAGCCTTTTCAATTAACTCTGAAGAATTAAAAACTAAAATAGAAAACTCAAACATTACAAACAATGCCATTATCACAAACAATGGTGCAAATAATCAAGAAGGGTATAAAAAAAATATAACTGGTGGAGCATTATCTCTTGTAGCTAATAATAAATTAACAGTAGGCATTGAATATACAAATATTACTTATAATTCTATCACGGCAGATAACTTCGTATATGGTGGAGCATTATATGTTAATGGAATTAGTGGTGATTCTTTAACAATACAGGAAACTAATATTGAAAACAACCAAATAATCGCCAGAAACGGATCAGATGCACAGGGAGGAGCAATATCGTCCTCAGGCAGTGTTGTGGACATAAAACAATCCAGCATAACAAACAACTATATGGATTTAACAATGTTGCACAGAAATGATGAACAATTTTCATATGGGGGAGCAATCTCTGTCAAAAAGGGTTCATTAACTGTATCAGGTACTGATATAATAAATAACCACATAACTATCACTGAATCAGGTATCAGCCAATCTTCAGAAAATTTCATGCTATGTGCATGTGGTGGTGCAGTCTCTGTAGAATCTGGTTCAATAACTCTTGAAAGTAAAAACATTTTAAACAACTATATAAATATTGTATCATCAGGAAAAATGTCTGATAGTTCTCAAATGCGCATATCTGTACATGGTGGGGCAATATACAATAAGGGCGATTCTGGTGAAATATCCTTATTGGATAAAGGAAACATAATAAATAACAAAATAGACCTAAATGTATACGTAGAATCAGATACAGAATCTTCAATAAATGTTGATGCACGTGGTGGAGCAGTATGCTTTGAAAATGGTGGAAGTGCTATTGTAAACTTATATGGAGTAAATGTTGATTCAAACCAGATTAATGTAATATCAAATGGAATCATTACCGCAAATGTTGGTGGTGGGGCATTTTCAATTAATTCTGGAGAATTAAAAACTACAATAGAAAACTCAAACATCACAAATAATATCATAATTGCAAAAAACGATGCAGATAATGAAAACCAATGTAATGTAACTGGTGGAGCATTATCTCTAAATAATGATGAAATTACTCTAACAATAACGAATACAAACATTTCATATAATTCTATCACGGCAGATAACTTCGCCTTTGGTGGAGCAATATTCATTTGTGGTAATGCTGGTGGAACATTGTCCTTTATTGGAAGTAGCATCGAAAATAACTATATAATTACTAGAAATGGATTATATGCAAGTGGTGGAGCAATATTTTCACAGAATCAGGACATTACTATAGAAGAGGTTAATCTTGCAAACAACAAACTGGATTTAACAACAACATTCCCTATGTTTAGCACTTTTAATTCATATGGTGGAGCAATAAATGTAGAATATGGTTCATTAAATGTTGTTGACTCAAATATTACAGGCAATTGGATAAATGTTGAAGCAACAAATAATAATCCAAATCTTAATAGTATATCTGTGGATGCACGTGGTGGGGCAATAAATGTAAATTCTGGTTCATTAAATCTTAACAATACTATTATTACGAGCAATCAGATAAATGTTAAAGTAACAAATGATAATCCTAACGATTATGGTATATCTGTGAATGCACGTGGTGGAGCAATATGCAATTATGAAAATGCAAATGAATTTAAATTGTTGTTATCTCAAAAAAGAATAGAAAATAACAAAATAAACATTGAAATATATACAGAATCAACCTCTGAATATTCAACACCTCGAATTAATGCATATGGTGGTGCAATATATTATTATAATGATAATGGTGGAAGTGCTACTGTAATCTTAGATGAGACAAATATGGATTCAAACCAGATTAACATATTGTCAAATAAAAATACATACGAAAACTCTTATGGTGGAGCTTTATCTTT
>JAFRMD010000013.1 GCA_017430835.1 Methanosphaera sp. | reverse complement strand
TGTTTTTTGTGAAGTTTGAGTTTACGATTGTTACGTCGTCTGCGTTGTCTAGTATGAGTATTGCTCCTGCTACTCCTCCGTCACCGTTTGGTTCTATGTCGTTGTGTGCTGCGAGGTTTGAGTCGAATACTGAGTTGTTTACGGTTAGTTCTCCTAGTGCACATATTGCTCCTCCACCGTAGTCACGACTTCCTGCACCTTGGTGTGTGGTCATTTTGTTGTATGTGAAGGTTGTGTTGTTAACATTTAATGTACCAGTTGAGTAGATTGCTCCTCCACGGTATACAGCTTCGTTTGCTTCAAAAGTTACATTTTGAAGGTTAACTGTACCGGTTGAGTAGATTGCTCCACCATAGTTAGCTTGTGCATTCCTAATAATGGAATTTGTAATTGTCAATGTACCGTTACTGTTTATAACACTACCATTATCTGCAGATGTTCCTTCTATGATGATGTTATTGATTATCAATGAATTTTGTTTACTTATTGTAAAGAATTGCTTAGCATCTCCAGTAATTGTTGCACCATTACCTTCAATGGTTAATAGTGGATTAGGTGATGCACGCCATTTGATTGTTTCATCTACAGTATATGTTCCACCCTGACTTAAAGAAATAATGTATGATAAATCATCATTTTCACTATCTTTAGCTGTTTGAACAGCCTCCTTCAGTTCAGAGTAATCGTTTGCGTTCAACGTCTGAGAAGCCCCTTTAGTTGAGGTTTCCTTGTCTATCTTTTCAATAGATTTGTAATTATCGTCTACTTGTACATTATCACTGTAATCACTTGCAGATGTGTCTGCAATTGGATCGCTAGTATCATCTGATACAGTATCTGTTGCTGATACTGCACCTACGAGTACGAATGTTAGTAATAGGAGTGCAAGTATTGATAATGTCTTTCTATTATTCTTTATCATTTTTGACACTCGAGTTTTAAATGAATTTTTTTATGTCTATATGGAAATTAGTCATTAGATTAAAATGAAATGTAATTTCATATCATCCCTAGGATTTTTGAGATTATTTTAAACATTGATTTGTGATATACGAGTTATGCTGTGTATGGCTTCTGTAAATACAAGCATTGCATGTATTTGATTAATTGAATTCTGTTTGATAGTATTTATTGTATATCGGTGAATTAGGATAAAATATTCTCATGTCACTAGTTACTAATAATCTAATAAATTAATTTTTTATAGACATGATATTTTCTTTGTAAATGGTATCTAATAAATTTATCTTCATTCAAGTATTTTTTATCATTATGTCAAGTTAAGGTAGTTTTTGTGATATTTTTTTTGTCTTGTGTTTTTTTAGAATAATCTTTTGTTGTTGTCGTTGAATTTGTGTCTATAGTCTATTGGTTCTTGAGTTGTTGTTTTGGTTTCTTTTTTTATGGGTATTAGGTTTTTTTTGTAGTATTTTTGAATATTTTATGTATTGTGTGTTGTTGTTTTTCTTAATCAGGAGTTAGTAAGTTTAGTAATTCTTTTTTTTACTATTCTTACTACTATGTTGAAGTTTATTGAGTATTTATTTTAGTTTTTTTTCTTTTTTTGCGAAGTTTCTTATTTTTTCATCTTGTATTGTTTTTATGAATGATTTATTTTAGTGGTATTTCAATTATTTCATTGTTTGTAGTCATTTTATATCTTTGATTGATGAATGTGTCTTTTTTTAGGTGTATTATGAAATGTGAATTTAGTTGTATTATTTTTAATATTAGTTTTTTTTGAGCCATAATCTCTATCACATATGGATATTGTTTTTTGAAGGTTTTTTTATTTTTAACATATTATAAATGGTCAATGGCTAGAACAACCTCACTGGACTTTCTGTTGGTAATGGTTGAACTTAGAATAAATTCAGTTAGTACATCAACCATTGTAGGTACTCTGGCAGTAGCTGTATGTTTTGAATGATTAATATTTTCTTCAATACCATAATCTTCACGTATAGTGGGATAATTCGGTAAATCAAATATAGAACTATCATGAGCTGCTAAATAATAACCTTTAAATTTTTTAATTATGGTTCTGCATTATATTCTTTTTAATAAATCATCATTTATATCAATAAAAGCTTGTGGGTCAATAATTATTCTTCTTTTGAGAAATAGCCTATTTAAACACGTCTATATTCATTTAACTCTAAAATTCTTCTATAAAATCAAGGCCTTTAATGCAGTTGTACGTCCACGGTTCCATGGAACATATTTCATTATACATTCCTGGGGCAATTTATGATTACGAACAATACTATTTTCTCCTAATATGCATTTTTACAACCATAATTATTAAAATTTCCTAAATTATCCAACAAATATTTACATAAAATATGATTAACCCTAAAACATTATTAATCAAATCCACACAAAACAATAACAAAAAATAAAAATAAATATGATATTAATTAATTAAATAATAATATATAACAAGTAATATATAAAATAAACTGTAATTAATTCTTAAAATAAGTTTAAATAAAATTAATATTTATTATATTTAATATTATTAAAAAAACTAAGGAATTAAGTAAAATTTAAGTAAATAATGGTTAGAATAAGTAAACTAAGGTATAATAATAAGTATAAATCTTAATTGACGGGTTGATTTAAAAGAGGGGGTGGTGTTTAGGTTATTTGTCTTCTATTTCGTCTGGGTATCTGTATCTTTCTTCTTTGGTCATGGATTCTATTAATTCTTGGTTTTCCTTTCCTTTTTTTCTTGAATATATAAGGCAAATTGCCGCTATTATAAACGTGAATATTGCGGCAGGTGCTAATCCAAGACTGTTTTGTATGATTTGTTCTAGAAATACAAGCAGGGGTAGTAATGTGACTGTTGATATGATGAATATCCATTCGTTTATGCCGTGTCTGTATCTTTCGTTTGGTTTGGGTATTCCCAGTCCCGGGTTTCCCTCGGTTTTTTGCAGTCCCCTGTACTCGGATATTGCCCTTGGCATTCCAAATAGGCTATATGCTACAGATAACATTATTATATAGACACTTATTCTACTTATTATGTCCAAGTTTTTTCACTTCCTTTGTTCATGGATGTATATATCATCATCATCGACCATATATTTTTTGGTTATACTAAATTCATAATTTCACCTTTGATGATGTTTTAATAAAACAGGTGGCCCCCATGAAAAAAGAATTAAAAAGAAAACTATTTAATAAAATTATTACAAAACTATAATATAACTAGTTAGTGTGGAGTAGTATATATGAAGTTTAGGAAAATTTTATTACCGGTAGATGGAAGTGTAAATTCTGAACAAACAATTGATTATGCTTTAAGTATTGCAGCAAAAGAAAAAGCAGAATTAATCATATTGCACGTATCAGATTCTAAAAGATTAACCAGTCTTCCTGATCAGTCCTTTGAAAAAGATGAAGAAGTAGATGCTGAAAGTGAAGGTAATAGAATTGTTAATAGAGTCAGAAGATTAATTGAAGAAAAAGATGAATATACTGATGACATAAGAATTTCAACAATAACCGTTGATGGTCATCCATCCGAAACAATACTTAAGGTAGCTACAATTAAGGAAGCAGATGTGATTGCAATAGCTACTAGTGGTAAACACATGATTAACAGATTCCTATTGGGAAGTGTTACTGAAAAGATTATCAGACAATCCAAAATACCTGTACTTGTTGTTCCACCACTTGAGGATTAAACATTATTAATCTTTCTTTTAACCATTTTTTTTTATCATTATAGAGACCGTGCAACAATTGTGATTTGAGAGTATGTTCTATTCCTACTCCAAGCCGAGTTGGTGTCTCTTATTAGATTATTATAATTAGTTTATATTTTATATTTTTTTATATTTTATATTTCTATTTGATTTTCATTTT
>JAFRMD010000079.1 GCA_017430835.1 Methanosphaera sp. | reverse complement strand
GCATGGATTAAATATTTTGTTGTAGTTAATTCTTCGCCTTTTCCCATTTTTAAGCCTCCTAGCTTATTAATCGGGTTTATTTATGTGTTTCTAAAAATTAAATTATTTTTAGGCAATAAATAAATTATACGATAAACATGTGTTTTTGGTATTTAAACCTATTATATACTAAAAAGAGTAAAAGTTCGATGAAAATTCAATTATTGGATTTGTTATGTTAAATGGCTTATTTTATGTATTTTCCGTTTAATTCGTTTTAAATCATTTTAATAATTAAATTTTCTCCTTTTTTGTTAATCAAATGTTATAATGAATTAATAATAATGAATAATAACTCTTATGAGCATATAATAATCAATTATTGTTTAAATACTACAATTAATAATTTTGGTTAAACTAATATATAAAATGTGTTATATTATCTTTATTACTCAAAAGTTTTTATCTTTTTATTGGATTCGACAAAAGTAGATTTTTAATTTAATTTTTTTATAATTTTCTTATTTTTTCTTCTTTTATTAATTTACATATGAAATTTAACTTGATATATTTATTTAGTTTTATAATTTGTTTATTTTAATTGTTAGTCCTGTATTATCTTTTATATTTAATTTTAATTGATTTAATGATATAAAGATTTATATAATGTGTTGTATATACCGTATATTGGGTATTAATTCTTTTAGATTCTTTGTTTGTGGTCATGAAAGATATCTGGGTAAATTTGAGATTAGAATCCATGATTTAATGTTTTAAAGGATTATATCTCATGTTTTGTTGTGAAATTCATTGAAGAATGTTATCCAAAATTGGAAATTGGTGTGAACACAAAAAAGAATTGCTGACTATTTATACTTATGTTCTATGTTAAAATTGATTGTTTATGCAAAATTAGGCATATAGAAAGTGGTAGACTTATTGTGGGATGGTGGAGTATTATAACATCTATAAAATGTTTATGATGCTATAAAACCATCAGAAAGAACGATACAACTATATTTTAGTAAGTATTATGAGCAATTACTAAAAAATAGTATTGGAAACTATTAAAAAAGAAAAATATACTGAATTTAACACTTAACAATTGATTGAACAGTTAAAAAAGCGTTTAATTCTAACCAAAATATGATAACCAAAAAAGAATATTAATTATTAATCAAAAAGAAAGGAAACTTCTTGTTTGCATATGATATACAATCTGCAGTCGATTATGATACAAACTAGTCAGTAGAATAAATGTCACACAAAGTCCTATAGACCATCACGAACTACCTGAAATCGCAGACAAAACAAAGAAAGATTCAAACAAACCTGCAAAAATAACAAGAATATATAACAACTATTCTACCTGCAAATCCTGCGTTCACAAAGATTACTGTTTTAGAGGCAAACAAACACACAAAACCATCACAGAAAACGGCGACAGAATGCAAAGAGCAATGCATCATAAAGAGTATAAAGAATAATTCAGCAAAAGACTTTATGTAGAAGAACCATTTGAAATATTTAAAGAACAATTCCACATAGAATAAGAAATAATCTGTAGTGAAAACTGAAAAAAACTTAAACTAGACGCCTAGCATATAATATAAAAGATTATACAAGAAAAAAATAATAACAAAGAGGACATAATAGATTCTGTGAAATTATAGCCACAAAAACCCATTAGAACTCAATGTAACAATAACTTAAAGTTATGTCAAAAGATTACTTGAATGACACCTTTCAATTAAAAAATTAATTATTGGACAACTCTAAGGGTTTTTTTCAAACCTTTTTTTTAGCTTATGAATTTTCTGTGTGCAATTTTCACATTGCTTTGATTCACCATGGCATATTGCATTGTTGTATCAATTTGTATATGTCCAAGTAATCTTTGCACTTGCTCTATAGGCATTCCTTTATCTATTGCTTTAGTTGCAAGTGTCCTTCTGAATTTGTGTGGATGCACATTTCCTATTTTTGATTTTTCACCTATCTTTTTAAGTCTCACTTCCACTCCATTTATTCCCAGTCTATTATAAGGTTTTCTGAATTGAACGAATAATGCTGGATTATTATCTGTTCTTGTATTTAAGTATTCCTGCAGATGTATCTTACATCTTGCATCAAAATATACTATTCTCTCAGATTCTCCTTTTCCAAAGACCACACATTCTCTTTCATTAAAATTTATATCTTCTATGTTTAATTTTACCAGTTCTCCTACCCTTATTCCTGTTGATATGAGTAATTCCAATATTGCAAGGTCTCGAATATTATCGCAATTATCACATAATCTTTCAATGTTTTCATCGCTTAAAACATCTTTCACAACTCTTCCTTTTTTTATCCGATGTATTCTTTTTACAGGATTTTTTATAATATAGTCTTCATCTTCAAGCCAGGAAAAAAATGATGATAATATTCTTCTTACATTATCCACAGTTGTTTTTGATAAATTATTGTTCTTTTTGTATTCTGTAAGGTATTTTCTCAAATCTTCTGTTTTGATGTCTTCTATTCTTTTGTTAGTTTTTATCAACATCTTTTCGATGGTTTTTCTATAATAGTTGATTGTTTTTTTAGAACATCCTTCTATTTCTTTTGCTGATAAAAATCTGTTCAATAATTCTTCATTATTTAATTTTATGAGGTCTTTATTTCTATATATTATTTCGATGTCCTCAAAATGATCAATTAGTACCTGTGTTAATTTTAAGTATTGGTTTTGGTTTAGATATGGTTTTATTTGGAATTGTATATCTGCGATTAAATTATTTTTCATTTTTATCCCTCTTCAATCAATTATATTATATTCTTTTCCTGATAAGAAAATATTAATAACAATTGTAAATTCCTCTTTTTTTATTTCATTATCTTTTTTCAATATTTCCACATTATGCATTGCGGATTCATATATTTCTTTTAATTTTTTCGGATTGGTTTTTATGTATGTGTTATATAATTCATCTTTTCCCCGTCCCTGAATTAGATCAACATATTCTCTTGAAAGTCCAATGTTTGAAGCATTGAATTTTCTAAGTGTGTGTGGTCTAAAAAATCGATATTTTCCTTTAAATCCCCATTCCTGAGAATCGTTTATCTGTCTGAATTTCAGAGATAGTGAAGAATCCTTTATGTCGAATAATTTATCTTCAGCTTTCAGATTCTTCCTTGTTTTTAAATATTTTATTATCTGTTGGCTCGCTTCATTTGTACAAAAAGTATAATAATGCTTGTTTGTTTTTATTCTTTTCAGATAGAATGTTGGCACTATTTTTCTTTTATTTTCCAATTCGTTAAATATACTTTCAATATTTCCTTTGCTGTGGTACTCTTCAGTTGCTTTTATGAAATCTCCAATGGTCAATGAAAGAGTTTCTGCTTTAGCTGTTCCTGAAGATGCCATGAACAATATGATTGCTTTCATTAAAAGGGAAGATATTTCAATTGCCTTTTTAATATCTGACTTTTTTGGCAAGTCCAGATAATTTGTTTCGTAGGAAATATCATAGTTTGCGCTAGGCAAAACAGGTATTTCGATTTCATAATGTCTGTAATATGCTTTGATTTTAGAAAAGTATGTTCTGGCAGTTTTTGTTGTTAGTTCACTGTTCAAAAGATAATTTCTAAAATCCATCAGTCTTTTTTTCAGAGTCCTGTTTTTTAACGGTATTTGTTTTTCTTCCTCACATTGTGCTTCTTTGAGCAGTTCTTCAATTTTCATTTTATTAAATTCTGAGTACTTCTTTAAAGAGGTTTCATACCCCTTTAATGTCGTTTTTTTTATATTTCGCTCATGCGAAAATTCTTTTAGATTTTTAGTTTTCATAGTGATAATTGTATTAAAAGGTTGTGATGGGATTAATTTATATTGTTATGAAGATTATCATTTTTTTTTGGATATCATGAAATATATTTTCTAATTTTTAATTTTTTTCATGAATTGTATTTTGAAATTTGTGCTCTGATAAATATTTTGTTTCTTATTAGTTATTGGGAATCAAATATATTGGGTGTGATGCTTACTTTATTGATTTTATATATCATATCTGTTTGATAGTTTTTTGTTATTTCTGTATTGGATTTATTAAGTTCACGGTACTGAAAATTATAAAAGTTCCTAAAAACTTCCAGAACTAACTTCTCCAATAATTCTCATTATAACTTGCTTAAATTCATTTTTAAAGATAAATTATTCTTTATCTTCCAGTTATCGTTCTTTTTTTAATACATTTTACACGCCATTACTTGTTTTGCATGATTGTTTTTTCTCATTTCAAGTTATTTTTCTAAGGTATTATTATTTTTCTCATTTCATGTCAATTTTGATTTAAAGAGGTTATATTGTCTGAATTTATATATAAAGATTTATATATTTGTTTTAACAATTATAATTTATTTAATATTTTTTAATTTAATTTTAAAGAGGTTTGGTTAATTATGGTAAAAAGAAATAAAGTTTTAAAAGCAAATGATATTTCTATGAAGTATGGTGGAATTATGTTTGCTAAGCATCTGCATAATTTTCTGGGTTTGCCTGGCGAATTTGTGAAACCTTGTCCCACACACATCATAACGGCAGATAAGAGAGATTTGGATATGGATATTTTATATCATGTTCATACCGACAGAGACCTGCTGATTAATTTGGAACAGCAGACCACTCCCGTTAGGAATGAAAAAATTATCACTCTGTGTGAATACAGGGATTATTCCAAGACAAATTACGGCATGCCTGTTTTAAGCGTAGTTGTATCATCTGTTGATCCAAGTAAATCCCTCAGCCGTTATGAACTGACTAAAAGCGACATTATTGTTCCCCAATATTTTTTTATTAGCTGGGACGAAACAAACGAAATATTAAATAAGATTGAAAACATACTTAATAACAACGAAGAATTGGACTATAATGATGCTTTATACTTGGCATATCTTCCGATTTTCGCACCAAAAAACCATGTAAAATCCTTAGTAGAAAAATTATGCCACATGTTTTCCCAAGCAAATATCGATTATCACCTTAAAACAGAACTGGTATTCGTACTTGAAATCATGATTGAAAAGCACATTACAGAAAAAAACAAAATAAAAGACTTAAAGGAGATGATTAAAGTGGATGAAGTAGTAGACAAAATATTATTAAGCTTAGCACTAAACGAAGACTTGAATGAAAAACTTGAACAAAAAGAAAAAGAATTGGAGAATAAAGAAAAAGAATTGGAGAATAAAGAAAAAGAATTGGAGAATAAAGATAATGAATTGAAGAATAAAGATGATGAGATGGGTGAGTATAAAAAAGTTTTAATGGAATTAAAAAAGAAAGGCATCATCAATGATTCAATGTTGAAGGCCATGAATTTTAACATTGTCCTTTAAAATCAATTACATTTTTTAGAGTGTCTGTCCATTATATTTAGGCGGACACTATCTTTTATTAATTTTTCACACCAAAAAACCATGTAAAACCATTAGTAGAAAAATCATACCCCATCTTTTCCCAAGCAAATATCGATTATCACCTTAAAAAAGAACTCATATTCGTACTTGAAATCATGATTGAAAACTAAATTAGCGATAAAAATAAAATAAAAGACTTAAAGGAGTTGATTAAAGTGGATGAAGCATTAGACAAAATAATACTAAGTGTAGCACTAAACGAAGACTTGAATGAAAAACTCAAACAAAAAGAAAAAGAATTGGATAAAAAAGACAATGAAATAAAGTATATGGATTGTAAATTAAAGTATAAGGATTGTAAAATAAAGTATATGGATTGTAAATTAATTATATGGGTTGTAAATTAAAGTATATGAAGAGTAAATTAAAGAATAATATGATGAGATGGGTGAGTATAAAAAAGATTTAATGGAATTAAAAAAGAAAGGCGTCATCAATGATTCAATGTTGAAGGCCATGAATTTTAACATTGTCCTTTAAAATCAATTACATTTTTTAGAGTGTCTGCCAATTCGCCAGCCACTATCTTTTATTAATTTTTAGCACCAAAAAAACCATGTAAAACCATTAGTAGAAAAATCATACCCCCTCTTTTCCCAAGCAAATATCGATTATCACCTTAAAAAAGAACTGGTATTCGTACTTGAAATCATGATTGAAAACTAAATTAGCGATAAAAATAAAATAAAAAAACTTAAAGGAGTTAATTAAAGTGAATGAAGTAGTAAACAAAATATTATTAAGCGTAGCACTAAATGAAGACTTGAATGAAAAACTCAAATAAAATAAAAAGAGTTCCAAACAGAATTGGATAAAAAAAGATTGTAAGATAAAAAAATATTGGTGAATATAAAAAATTTCCACAAATCCTGCATATTATACCTAAACAGAGTCAAGAAAAACAAAACAACACTCAGAAAGAAAAAAACTACACATATGTTTCAACATCCAATACCAAGCAACATTAATCATTAACAAAAAACATGAAAATAGCAGAGAAAATTATGAATCAAAATATACCAACTTGACAACATTGACTTTTTTTTCAATTATTTGTTCAGATATTAGTTATTATTATTGAATATTGATTCGTTGTTTTTTATAGCCTGTTGGGTGGATAAATAATTGTTTAGAAAAATATTATTTTTCATTTTTTATAATGGATAAATCGGTATTTAATCCATATAAAAATATTGTTATTTAAAGAGGAATGATATTATTTCAAAAAATAAATCAAAATATTTTTTAATTATATCACTGCTTTTGTTAGTATTGTGTATTGGTACTGTTAGTGCTGAAACACCTTCTGACAGTGCAGTGATGAATTCAACAACAGACACACCGGCCAGTGTGCCTGAAAATACTGGAGGTGCTGAAACATTACTCGGTGCATCCAATGACGAAAGTATCTTGAGTTCTGATGCAGGTACATTTACAGAATTAAATGAACTCATTCAAAATGGTGGAAATAATATAATTTTAGATAAAAATTATATTTTCTCCGAAGGAAGCGATGATGAATTCATCAATGCTATTGTTATTTCTACAGATGATTTAACTATTGATGGAAACAATAATGTATTAGACGGAAACAATATGGCTCGTATTTTTCAAATTACTGGAAATAATGTATTATTAAAAAACATAATCTTTAAGAATGGAAATACTAATAGTACTTCTGATAGAGGTGGTGCTATAGCTTTTTATGGTATTAATAATACTGTTGATGGTTGTTATTTCTATAATAATACAGTTGCACTTCATGGTGGTGCTATAGCTTTTTATGGTATTAATAATACTGTTGATCATTGTTATTTCTATAATAATACTGCATCTCTTGGTGGTGCAATAACTGCTACCGGCGGTGATTCTACACGTTTCGTTGATTTAAAAAATTCAGTATTTAGTGATAATATCGCAACTACTAATGGTGGTGCATTCTATTCCTATACTTATAGTGTTTCTTCAACTAACTGTACTTTCATAAACAATAAGGCTACTTATTCTGGAAGTACTCTTTTTGGTTATTATACTGTAAATGCTATCGATTCAAAATTCATAAACAATACAGCAGGTGCATCGGGTACTGTTGTTTTAAATAATGGTACTATAGACAATTGTACTTTTATTAACAACACTGCTGTTGATGGTTCTGTATTACGTTCTTCTACTTATAATCATGTAGATAATCAGACAATTAAATTTATTAATTCTAAAGTAGAAGGTAATGTTGTTAGTGATAGTGGAGGTATTATTAATCCTTCTGCAGGTAATGATCAGGGTTTAAATAAGAATTTTATTATGTATAATGTGAATATGACTGATAATACGGGTGTTGCTGTTCGTGTACCTGCAGGTGTTTCTAATAATTTGTCAAATATAAATATTCGTAACAATACTGGTATTGGTATAACTACAGATGGTAATAATGTTACTATTCAAAATGTTAATATTACTAATAATGTGGGTAATGCTATTGTGATTAAGGGTAATGGTAATATTACTGGTGTCAATATTTCTAATACTGTAAATGCTACTCCTGTTGTTATTGAAGGTACGGATGTTACTTTCACCGATTCTCTTGTTGATGAAGGTAAAGCTCAAACCATATTAGAAATGTATTATGCCGGTAATGATATTGTTGCGGTTCATCTTACAGGTTATGGTACTGGTGGTGTATATGCTAGTCAACCTGAAACTTTAAATATGACAAATGTTCGTGTATGGAACGGGAAAGAATATGTAACTATAAGTCTTGAAAATACTTCTGAAATTGATTTAATTAATGAACCAATTACTATCACAGTAATTGATGAAAATAATGTTCTCGTTGCTGAATATCACGATATAAGTAATGAGAATGGTCTTGTCTACTTGGATATTTCAAAAATGGGTAATTCCCGTATCAGGTTTATTGCTACTTTTGACGGTGATGAACATTATTTCTCTAGTGAGGATGAACTTAGTTTGGGTATAGGCGGTGACTTTTACCTTTTAGAAAAACTGATTAAAGACAATGTTGCTAATGGTGAGTATGATATTTATCTAGATCGTAATTATACATATACTATAGGTTTGGATACAGGTATGATTCATATTTATGACGATAATGTTACTATTCATGGTAACGGTCATACAATAAATGGACTGAGCAAGTCACGTATTTTTGATGTTCAGGCAAATAATATTACTATGGAAGACATTAATTTTATTAACGGTTTGAGAGCTATTGGTGGTGGTAGTAGTTCTACTATAACCAGTACCAGTTTGTTTAGTGGTATTAATATATTCAATTGTAATTTTACTAATAATCATCAACAATATGACGGTGCAGTATTATTGTATATTGATAATGTTGTTGTTGAAAATTGTACTTTTTTAAATAATAGTGCTGATGGTTACTCAGGTATTTTCACCAGTTCCGGTGTTAATACTACACTTAATAACTGTATTTTTATTAATAACACTGCAACATCCATAATAGCTTTATGGGGCAGCAGCGGCAATTATATTATTAATAATCTTAACACTACCAGCAATCAAGGGGTTGGAGATTTGATTTGGGTTGGCGGTAATGTTAAAGCTAATCTGTATTTAAATAATTCTAATTTTATCAATGAAAATTCCAACATTGTATATGTCTATGGTATTTCTTATGATTTATATGTGGATAACTGTACATTTATTAATCTCAGTGGCCGTGCTATTAATAGACAGAGTTCTACAGGAAATCTGGTTTTAACTAATTCAAAGTTTATCAATCTCACTTCTACTGGAGAAGGTGGTGCTGTATATTGGAAGAGCAGTGCATCAACTCTACCTGATTCAAAAATTGAAAACTGTTCTTTTATAAATTGTTATGCATCATCCCATACCGGTGCTCTAAGATTATTTACTACTCACGGAATTACATTAAAAAATCTTTTGTTTGTTAACAATTCTGCGCCTAATACTGGTGCTATGATTGCATATGGTAATCACATACTCATTGATAATATTACATGCATTAACAATACTGCACTCACAGGTACTACTGGTGCTGTAAGATTATATGGAAATAATCAAACTGTTCAAAATTCATATTTCATAAATAACACTGCTGCTAATAGTGGTGGTGCAATATATAGTGATAACGGTAATTATAAGTTCTTCTATAACTGTACTTTTGATAACAACTTTGCTGCTAACTCTGGAGCACTACGTGGTACTGCATCTTATCTTATTATTGATGGTTGTAATTTCACAAATAATAAAGCAAATGAGTATGGTGCTGTTACATTAACTGGTCGAGGAACTAGTGTTTCAAATTCAAATTTCATTAATAACTCTGCTTTAACTGGTGTGGTTGGAGCACTATACATTAGCGTAAGAGATACTTCTTTCACATATAATAATATTAAATATGAGTTACCTCGTGCTAACTGTACTTTTATTAATAACACAGCAGTAAATAATGGAATAGTATTTATACATTCTAATTATGGAGGTACTATAACTAATTATACTTTCATCAATAACACTGTATCAAGAAATGGTGGAGCACTTGTTACTTTTAATAATGTGAACAGTTGGATAAATGTTGCTGATTCTAATTTCATTAATAATACTGCTGATTATGGTAGTGCAATTTATCGTTATGGTACTTCTTATTTATATTTGAATAATGTTAATTTAACCACTAATCGTGCCGGAAGCGTATTTACAATCACAACAAATGGTACTAATGTTACTGGTCATTTAACTGGTAATGATGGTTATTTAAATGCAATATACTCTGTTACAGGTAGAAACTTAAGACTTCAAAATGTTTCATATTGGAACGGTACTGATTATATTACACAAACCGATGATATTACAATAGTTACTGAAGAAAATAAGGTTACTCCGTTGGTTAATACAAATGTTAGTGTCATTGGTTTTAATACTTCAGAAACATTTTTGAATATTTTTAAAGTGACTGACAGTAATGCTAATGTTTCCTATGATTATAATGATGGTAATGATTACACTGGCTCTCGTTTAATGTTTTATTTTGATGGAAATGATTATTATTATGATAGTGGAGACTCTGGTATCATTTTAGGTTATGGTGATTTCTATCTTTTACAAAAATACATTGAAGATGCAATTTCCAACGGTAATTCTACAATTGTTTTAGACCGCAATTACACATACACTATAGGTATTGATACAGTTACTGACGGTATTAATATTAGTGCGGATAATGTGATTATTGATGGTGATAATCATACTATTGATGCTAAATTTATGTCACGTATTTTCAACGTATTTGGTGATAATGTTATTTTACGTAATATTAATTTCGTGAATGGTAATTACTCTACTGAATCTGGTGCTATTGCATGGAAAGGTGCTGATGGTACTGTGTCTAACTGTAATTTCACAAATAATACTGCTATGTATGGTTCTATTGTCTGGGACGGAGATAATGGTAAATTAATTAACTCTAATTTCAAATATAATACAATGATTCATAGTGGTACTGTTTGCTGGAATGGTGCTAATGGTACTGTGTCTAACTGTAATTTCATAAATAACTCTGCAGGTACTCTTGCGGGTGCATTAACTTTTTATATAAATGCTTCTGGTAATGTATCTAACTGTAATTTCATAAATAACACTGCTCAAACTGGTGGTGCAGTATATTTGTATTCAAATGAATATGCTAACGTCATATTGTCTAACTGTAATTTCATAAATAACACTGCTCAATATGGTGGTGCTTTAGATGCGTATGATGATTCTATTGTATCTAACTGTAATTTCACAAATAACACTGCCCAATATGGTGGTGCTATTCATTGGACTGTTTCAAATGGTACTTTGGTTAATTCTACTTTTGTGAATAACACTGCTTCTAATAAAGGTGGAGCTATCTATTATGATGCTACCTTTATTTTGACTGTTGATAATTGTACTTTTATTTCAAATAATGCTACTGTTGATGGCGGAGCAGTTTATGTTAATAATGCAGCTAAAGAATCTATTATAAATAATTCAAGATTTATTTCTAATAAAGCAGTGACTGCTGCAGGTGGTGCAGTATTTACTTATCATGGTAATACTGTAATATATCTTGATATTAAAGATTCAACATTTATTAATAACTCTGCTATGACTAATGCTGGTGCTGTAGTTATAGGTGCTGGTACAGAATCAAATATGGATAATCTTTTATTTGAAAATAATAGTGGAAATAATATACTATATTTATGTGCTGGTAATCATAATGTATCACTTTCATCATCTAGATTTGTTGATAATAATGCAAGCCAAGGTCGGGATATATTTATTGGAAATAATGTACTTGTTAATTTAACCAAAAACACTGCAACTAATTTAATTTATGATAATGGTGTTATTCTTACTCCGACTAATGTTATTATTTTGGAAAACAGTACAAAATATGCAAGTCTTAATAGAACTGTCACTATTACAGCAGTCATATTAGATGATAACAGTAATATTATTCAATTAGATAACTTCAATTTTGTTTTAGAAAACGGTACTGTCATTTCAACTACATTTGATCAGGATACTGGAATATATACTGGTAGTTATACTTTTGATAATTTCGGAACATATATTATAAACACTACGGAAAGTGATCATTTATCTAATTGTACTGTTTTAACAGGTACTATAATTGTTATTGAACCTGCACCAATTACTGTAATTGTCAATGATATTAATTACACTGATGTTGCAGGCGTTAATATTACTTTAGGTGAATTACACTTCAATATTGCTAAAGAAGGTAATGTTAGTGTTACTATTGTTGGCGAAAATAATTATACTGCTAATTACACTATCAGTTTAAATGATTTCAATCAATTGTATTATATTTCACCAGTAACCGATCCTGTAAGTGGAAATAATATTACTGTTCCTATGGGGTTAAATTATATTTTAAATATCACAAATTTGAATAGTGGAGATTATAGTGTATTTGTTGAGTTTACTGGTAATGATCAGGCAGGTCCAAGTGCTAATAATACCACATTCACTGTAAATAAAATCAATCCTAACATAATTATTGATGTGGATGATATTGTTTATGGTGATAATGCAACTGTTAATGTTACCGTACCGGCAAATGCAACAGGAAACATTACTATTCGTATATCCGGTAAAACATATAATATCACTGAATTTAATATTAGTGATTTGAATGCTGGTATTTATGATGTTATTGTAGTTTATAGTGGTGATAATAATTATAATTCCAATATCACATTTGGTAATTTCACTGTTTTACCTGTTAATTCCACTTTAACT
>JAFRMD010000078.1 GCA_017430835.1 Methanosphaera sp. | reverse complement strand
CTGTAATAAGCAACATATTTACTCATTTCTTCATCCAATTCCGTATCAGTCATATTTTTATGAATATCAATTTTTGTTTTTCCTGACATAATATTATATATGACTATAATCTATAATAAAAGTTTGGTTAATTACTATAATTCACGGTAATTTTTCAACAGCATCAACGGGACAGCTTTCAAAACAAATACCGCAATGAAGACAATTTTCTTGGCTAATTAAAAATGGATTTCCATCCATTATTACTTGTTGAGGACATTTTTCTTTACAAATACCACAAGCAATACAGTTGTCATTGATTAGATAGCCCTTTTTGCTAATTTCAGCATCACCAATACTGAATTTCTTTCTATAAATAGGTTTCCGTGTCAGATCGAAAAATTCCATTTCACCAGAAACTATCTTAAATGGCTCCAGTATATACCGGCTATCTCCAGGATAAACATTATTCATATATGGATTTTCATCAAACATTAAATCTATCCATTTTTTCTGGTCATCCAATTTTTTAGCAATACCATTAATTC
The DNA here is from genome assembly GCA_017430835.1 of Methanosphaera sp. The sequence goes on along the minus strand of JAFRMD010000078.1, from coordinate 9,841 downwards.
TAATGGATTTATTATTTTTTAAATTAACATAACTTACCTGTGGATGATTGATTAATTCATTATAAACATCTTTTCCACGAGCAGTTAGAAAATAAACAGTATCCTCATCAATATACATGATGTCAATAATTCTGCTTTTACTATTGCCCTTTTCATCAACAGTACTCAAGACTCCATCAATAACTTCCCTTATTTGTTCTAAACATTCCTTCTTAGAGGTCATACATTCCTCCTATAAATCTTCTAATTTAATGATTATTTTTCCATCAGCATTATTGCTCTCCATTAACTCATGAGCCTTTCCTATATCATCCAATGAATTAAAAACTTTTGCAATATCCACCTTAATGTTTTTTTCAATAACATATGAAAATAACTCATCCATAATTTCTCCAGTGGGATAATTGCTAAAAAAGGATGTTAAATATTTTCCATTCGGGACATCTTTAATGGGATCAAATTTATCAATATATTCAATATCTCCTAATATTCCGGTTACACAGCAAATCCCATGAATACCAAGTGATTTGAATGAATCATTGATAGTTTTCGGACCAACAAGTTCCAATACCTTGCTTACCCCCTCAGGATATATCTCAAGTATCTTTTCGGAAATGTTCCCCTCATCAATCAAGACATAATCGGCACCATCGGATAATAATTTAGTAATCTTGCCTTGACTTCTGGTAGTTGATATCACTTCACAACCCAAGGCCTTTGCCAGATGTAATGCAGCTAAGCCGGCTGCACTTGTTCCCCCACGAATTAGCAAAGTATCCTCTGATGATAATTGCAAGGATTCAAATAATGAACCATAAGCTGTAAAGTAAGTTTCAGGTATGCTTGCTATCTTTTCAGTACTTAGTTTTTCAAGTACCTTCTCCTCTATTTTAAACACATTTTTTATGGGAAGCAGTACATATTCCTCATAACTTCCATTGAAACTTCTTCCCATGCCACCCATCAGTGACACAATTTTATCTCCCACTTTAAACTCATTACTCAATGAATCCACAACAGTTCCTACACATTCTATTCCAGGAACAATGGGTAATTCAATGTAATTTTCATCAGCTTCATAATCTCGTAAAATTACTTCCGAACGATTAATACCAAAGGCATTTACCTTCACAAGCACATGATTTTCTTTTATTTCGGGAATTTCCACTTCATGGGTTTTCAATTCATTGGCTTTGCATGTTCTTTCTAAAATCACCGCTTTCATACTATCACACTTCCTTCCAACATTGCGGATCAGCTGAATACATGTTATGGGTTGAGCCATAACTAACTGCAGGACATCCTCTACAAAATCGTAATAATTCACACTTGGAACATTTCTCAAACTCTTCATAACGTCTATATTCATCCATCTTTTTACCAAAGAATATGTCATGGAGTTCTTCATCTAAGGCATTGCCTACCGGACTTTCCATTCTACGACAAGCGTAGACTTCACCTGAAGGTAAAATTGTCAGATGTGAATTTCCACAGTTGCATCCGTCATAAATCACATCATCCTCTAGTCCATCTGGAATTTCAAACAATCCCTTTTCATATAAAAACAATGTCCAAAGATGATCTTTTAAATTAAAATTCGTTTCATGATTTTCATATTTTTCAAAGCGTTTCCAACAAACTTCTAATAAATCATGGTATTCTTCAGGTGACATCTGGACACTTTTTTCTAGACTTGTTGGACAGTATCGGGCAAATGAAAATAAATCAACATCATACTCCACAACCTTATCTATAATACCTGGAATTTCATCAATATTTGTTTTAGAAACGGTTGTCATGATATTTGCATGAATGCCCGCCTTTTTTAATGACGTGATTTTTTCCAGGGTAGTGTCAAATGAACCCTCTTTTCTAAAGTAATCATGAGTATCTTTTAAACCATCAATTGACAACTGATAAAACTCACAACCATATGAACGTAATTTTTTGCATACATCATCATTCAAATGAAATGGATTTCCTAAAATGCCAAATCTTATATGGTTTTCATTAAATAATTCCAGAATTCTCCAAAAATCGGGGTGTAATATGGGGTCTCCACCGGTAATACTAAAATAAGGTATTCTGTCCACTTTATTGCACATTTTAATGCAGTTTTTAAAAACTTTTTCAATATCTTCATAGCTCATGGTAATTAGAGGTTTATCATAATCTTCTGAAAAAATATAGCAATGTTTGCATCGTTGATCACAATCATCAGTAATGTGCCATTGAAAAGCAAAGAATTTCTTCATAATACCACTTAAAAATAAAAGAATCCTTAATCATTGAGATTAAGGTTAAAATAGATAATTTTAATTATATAATTCAGATCCACATGCTGTGGTAATTTCGCTTCCACAGGCTGTTGTTTCTGTTCCGCATGCTGTGGTTACTTCGCTTCCACATGCAGTATTTAAATATTTTTTAGCTAATTTTGATGTAGCATAACTTTTATTATCTGTCCATGAATTTAATTTATACATATTTTTTCCTCTATTGGTATTTTCAGAAAGTATCCTATACTTTCTTATTATTATTGTATAATTGATAATAATAATAGTTAATGTTACTTAGAAGTAACTTAATGCTATGAATAATTGCTATTTTTTATAATTTGGTAACCTAAAAGTAACTTAAATTAATTATTGTTTGAAGGATATAGATATTAATAGTGGTATTATGCAAGATTCAAAAATAGTAATAAATAGATGTCCGGTTGAAGAAGCAATAAAATTAATTAATAAAAAATGGGTAATCCAATTAGTAAGGGACATGTTTTTTGGCAAATCGCATTTCAATGAATTCAAAGAGGATAAACCAAACTTATCAAATAAAGTATTGTCTAACTGTCTGAAAGATATGGAAAAGAACGGACTTATAAAAAAGATAATTGATGATGAGTCTACTAATATCGAATATAAACTAACGGATAAAGGATTATCCTTAAACAAAGTAATATATGAACTGGCTAGTTTTACTTTAGTAAATGATTTGGACAACAAGTTTTATGATGAAGAAACCAAGGAATATATAGATAATCTATTCAAAACTGTGTTGAATATTGATTAACAAAGATTATTTTTTTATGGGATGGCTATTAAAAGTTGATTTTTAAAAAATAGGATGAAGAGGGGTTATATTCTTTAATTTATAATTCACTGATAACCTTTTCAAACATATTTAAATCAGATGTTTCAAATACCTCGGCACCTGCATCCTCATAATCCTTAACACAGCTTGTAGCCATAGTCCATCTGATTTTCTTTTCAGGATTTAAAATTATCACCCGATGAGCTCTTTTTAGCATTTCTTTAATGAGGGATGCACTTTCAAGAACACCATTTTTACGTTCACCCTTCCAATCCCTGCAATCGGTCAATATGATTATATCTGTTCTATGGTTGATTTCAGCAGTCTTTAAAAATTCCTTAAATGCTTTAGCCATATCTGATTGACCATAACAGTGTATTCCTTTTTCTCTTTGAGCAATATTTACCTGGCCTATATTGCTGAATGATTCAGTACCCAATACATCAGTCACATCGGTTAGCTTATTGTCAAAGTCATATATTTTAACTTTGTTGAATGTTTGTTTACATCCATATAATAATAGGAAAAACCAGGAGGTAATCCATTCACATGAACCGCTAACGTCACATAGGAATATGTGTTTGTTCTTTTTCATAGGTGGCTTGGAGTGAATTAACTTGATGCAGTGTCCACCATTTTTAAGGTTGCTTCTAATGGTTCTTGGCATATCGATATGGCGTGATTTTTTCATTTTTAGCCTTTGTGAACGTTGATTGGCTATTTTTTTACCAAGCTTTTTACATAACTCGAATACTCTCGGGTCATATGTGTCTAGTAGGACCATACTTACGTCTACAAGTTTTCCATCCTTTTCCCTGTTGTTTTTCTTATCTTCAATCATCTGGTCATATAATTCCTGAAGCTGTTCCAGGTTATCATTTGGATTGAATTTTGGCTGTGATAAGTCTTCTCCACCTTTAACCATATCTTGTTGAGGTTGTTGTTCTTGTTTTTCTTTTTTAAGGTCTAATTTTTTAAATACCTTGTTGAATGCTCGTTTAAATTTATCATTATCAGCAATATCTTTCACGTATATTGCTTTAAGGCAATGATAAAGCTCATCTTCAGTTAATGAATCTTTCAAATTCATAAGAACAGTATATGCTAGGGTAGTGCTTCTTATACTGACTTGCATGCCTTCATTTCTTAAAAAATTTGAAATTAGAACAACTTCTTTTTCCATATAATCATAACCTATTGTTATATAATATATTTATAGTTATAGATATATACTTTCTTTCAATGGCTAACCTGATAACAATAATCATTTTCGGTCTTTCATGGGACATAAAGTAAAATAAATTAGTAATATAAGTTCAATAAATGTAAAATAGGGGATCATGCGATAATTTTTATGTAAATAGCTCATGATACTTTATCTGTTAATAATTAATTCCGGATTATCCCAGTATTTTTCTAAATTCTCATAGAATAATTTGAAATGATATCCGAAGATAAATACATGGCTTGCTGTTAATGAAACGGGTATTTTTCCATCAACTAGTTTTCCCCAACTAATAACGGGCATCAATTGATTGGAGCTTGCTATGATATTTGTCATGGAATCAAAGTTAATCCATGGAATGCATGATAGATTACAGATTGGTAGCATATCCCTTAGGGATGGTTCTACAAGAAACTGATTATCCTCAATATTTTCCTTTTTATTTTCTATATAACTATTGTATTCTTCTAATGATTCATGTTCTGATAATGGTGGTATTTCTATTTCTCTTATAGAGTAATCATCCTGCATTATTGGACTTACAGCATTTATTTTTTCATATTCATAGATCTTGTCATCTATTATTCTTCTTTTAAACTCAGGTATCTCATTTATTGTCGTTAATATACATGCTGTGGTCATGTTAAAGAAGGGTATATTATTTTCTTTGGAGTATTCATATGTATTTTGAGCATTGACTCTAACAGTCATGGAATATCGGGACGTGAGAAAATCCTGGAATGGAAGTTCATCTACTTTAATATCTAATTCTTTTTTAGGATATCTGTCCATTTTATTATTCTCCTTACTTGTTGTAATTTATATATGTTATTTTATAAACAGTAATATAATAAGTTTGGGAAATTGAGAAATATGTGTATATCAGTAGCGGTATTTGCTTCTTTAATTAGAATATAATATTGTAAATTTACTAAGAGGAAATCCAAAAGAAGCTCTACTAAAATTAGCATTACCTCTAAGGCCGTCTATGAGGCTAATATCATTGTATAATATCATTGATTTGTTTTGTATTGCAGGATTAGGTGCGGATGAAGTGGCAGCAGTGGGATTTGTAATATCACTTGAATTTTTAATTATCAGTATAGGAACGTCAATGGGTGTAGGTATTACATCAGTCAATCAAGATGTATTGGACAAACGGATAATAAAATGGCTGATAACTCTGCAGTACATTCGGTCATATTATCATTAATGGTATCGGCAATTGTAAGAGTTATATTCACAGTATCTGCAGTACTCTTCGGAATAATACTTGGATGAGAAATAAACAATGTAGGGTTTGGAATACTCATAGAATATACTATAGGGGGATTAATAACAATAATATATGCAAATAACTATCTAAACAAATTAATAAAAAATAATAATACAATTAAATAATTAAAGATTACACAATAGATTATTAAAATTTACTAAAATAATAAAAATTCAATATCAAAAAAAGTAAAATTAATTGGATGGATTTAATTATCCATCTCTATCTATTTTTTTAAAGGTTAAAGGGTATATAACAAGTATTATAAATGTAAATAAAGAATACTTGATACATGTAATTATGTCACCGTTTCCTGCAAGTTTCGGAATTAAGATAAAAAGCAAGATAAATAATATGATTGCTCCAATAAATCTTACTATTGCATCCCTTCTACTTTTAGGGTTTTCAAAGTTAACATATTTTTCCTCAACAAGAAAACCTAATGAAATTCCTGAAACCAATGATACATATTTAATATAACTTATTTCAGGACAGAATATGATTCCTATCAATGACAGCATAACAATTCCCAGATAGACATAAGTCCTATTTTCAACAACATCAAAAATACGAGATAATATGAATATTATCAACAATGCAATAAAAAAACCTGCAATCGTGTCTGTTGGAAAATGAACTCCTAATCCAATCCTTGAAAGTGCAACAATTAAAACTCCAATTAATCCAGTAATGATATATAGATTATTCCTAATGTATACTGGAATGGCCAAAAACAAGTTGGTTGCCATCATTGTATGCCCACTTGGGAAGGAATAACCCTGAATTTTAAAGTTCATAGGATCTTGGCCCGCTACATTAGCATGAATACACTTTATCTTATCTACAACAGCATATGGTCGTAAACGTGCAACACTCACCTTGATAAATTCACAACACACACCAGCAACACCCAATGAAAGCAAGGTGAATCTACCCCATTCCTTGTTATATGCTAAATAAATTGAAATAAATAGAAAGGCTAGAACATTTTTAGAAACCAGCTCTGCTATAATTTCAAAAAATCCAAATACGAAACCGGGAAAGTTACTTTGAATGAATATTATCAAAAAAGCTTCCCACGGAAAATAAAAACTTGTTTCAAACATAAATAATATATATGTTTTGTATTTGATAAAAAGATTACTAAAAAAAGAAGAGACTATCAATATTATTCTTATTGTTTCCTCCAATCTTCTTTTTAATTATTTTCTATTTCTTTTTGAAAAAATGAGCTTTGATGAACACCATAATTCAGTCATATTTCATCATCTAATAAGAAATTAATAATATTTCCATGTTTTATACCATCTTGAGACATGTCTATTTCATCCATACTTAGAACATAAGCATCATATTTATCAGGAACCTCTAATAATGGTGTGAATTCTCTTTTAATAGTTTCTTCTGTTGATAAATAATAACTTACTTGTATGTATATTTTTTTATTATAACGTTGACATACAAATCTATTTCTTTCTTATTAATTTTACCAATTTTTACAGAATAACCTCTTCTAATTAATTCATTATAAACTATGTTCTCTAAGACTCTGAGTATCCAATTGCTGTTATTATCCGCTAATGCATGGTGAAATCCATGATCTGCAAGATAATATTTTTCATCAGTTTTTAACAGTCTTTTTCCAATAATATCTTGACGTCTAACTTTATTACAAAACAATGTTTAAGAAGGATATATTCCATCATTTGCATATTTTATTTCTAGCCAAGTTTTAAGCATTTTATCAGATAAAATATACTCTTTGTTATAGGTATGTTCAATTATCCCCTTGTTTAGCAGTGAATTTATATATTTTGTAATTGTTGATTTGGCATAATTTAATTCTTTTTTTAATATTGGCCATGTCACATGATCATTTTCAACCATATAAATAATCATTTCCTTTTCTATTTTAGTTAATGTTCCCCATACATATAACCACATAATTACTATCTGATCTACATTCAATAGTAATGTTTCTTTAATTGTTTCAGCACTACATTTTGAATCTGTAGGTAATATTGAAGCTAAACTATTGATATATGCAGGTATGCCTCTTGTACATGAATAAAATCTTTCAAATCCCTCTTCTGTAAATGATAAGTTAGATATATATTTATTTAAATATTCTTTTGTATGTTCTTTGGAAAATGGGTCAACATTGAACTGTAACATTCTTCCACCAAAAGCACCATTTTGACCATTAATCATATTTATTATTTCACTTGTTTGAGAAGCAGAACCAGTAAATATGTAGCTTACATTATATTGTTCTTGAGTATAACTACGTATTAACCAGAAGAATGCTTCAGGTTTTTTTAAGGATCTTAATAATTGAAATTCATCAACTACAATGATAAATCCTTTAATATCTTCGGATGTATCAACAATTACTTGAGGTAATTCCATTACAAACTTACTGAATTTAAGATAATTATTTTTAATGTCTGGTAATGGAATGTCTAATATGTTTATGTTACTAAAATCATATTCTTTTAATTTAAGTTGTTTTAGAAAATTGGATATTCTTCTTTCAACTTTAGAGTAATTGTTATCCTGTTTGCTGATACTTTCGTTAATTTTATTTAAAAACTCTTTCATAACTTCTTCTTCAGTTAATTTTCCTTGTTGGCCTCCATAAGTCTTAGATAAATCAATATAACATGTTAAATATTTATCCGGTTGTTCTTTTAGAAGTTTTTTGAGTAAAAATGTTTTGCCTACTCCTCTATATCCTGTTATTAATATTTGATTTGCAACATCTTTTTCTAGTAATGATAAGTTAGCATTTATCTGTTCCATATCTTTTTTTCTATTAAAAAAATATCTGTCAAAATCTTTTGGAATAACTACTGGAAGTGTTGTCATATTATTCTCTCCGTTCTATTTATAATTTCTAAATTTGACTATTAATAAGTTTTTTAATTTTGGAGTTGAATAAATAATACTAACTTTTATAAAATTAACGAACCATATTTTAAGTTCGTTAAAAATATCCAAGTCCAAATTTGACGAACTAATATTTAAGTTTTTTAATTTTAGTCAAGTCCATATTTGACGAACTAATGATCATTTTCTATGTCCAAAACTATATAATTATTACTTATCAGACGCTAGGATAAATATTATATATATTGTACAAATATACTAATAAATAGTAATACTTTTAACACTATTTGATAATAACATACTTAAAAAAAGGTTTTGAAGAAAATGGAAAAAGAAAACTCAATAAAAATATTCAATGATAAAAAAATAAGAACAAAATGGGATGAAGAATTAGAAGACTATTGGTATTCTATAATAGATGTTATAGCAGTCTTGACTGAAAGTAAAAATCCGAATAGATATTGGAGTGATTTAAAACGTAGTTTAACTGAAGATTCTTATCAACCTTACGAAAATATCGTAAAGTTAAAAATGCATTCTATTGATGGTAAATCACGTTTAACTGATGTTGCTTCTACTAATAATTTAATTTCTTTATTAAATAAAATCAAATCTAAAAATAAGGATGAATTTATTAATTGGTTAAATCAAAATAAGTTAAAAAAATTATATGATGAAAATAATACTACAAATACATTATTATATTGTGGGGACGAAGGTGCGGTCTCTATTGAAGTAATAATCGATAAAGAAAACGAAACTATGTGGGCAACACAAAAAACGATTGCTGGCCTGTTTAAAGTGTCAAAACAGAATATTTCGTACCATTTGAAAGATATTTTTCTGACGGGTGAACTTGATGAAAATTCAGTTGTCAAAGAAATTTTGACAACTGCCCCAGATAATAAAAAATATACTACAAAATTTTATAATCTGGATGTAATAATTTCTGTAGGATACAGGATTAATTCTAAAAATGCTACACAATTTAGGATATGGGCAACTAAAACCTTAAAAGAGTATATTGTTAAAGGTTTTGTATTGGATGATGAGCTACTTAAAAATGGTACAAGATTCGGTAAGGATTACTTTGATGAGTTACTTGAAAAGATTAGGGATATTCGTACTAGTGAAAGAAGATTCTATCAGAAAATAACAGATATATTTGCTGAATGTAGTTATGATTATGCTCCAAATTCAGAAATAACTAAAAATTTTGGTAGTGTCCAAAATACAGTCTGACTTCCTATAAATTTAATATTTTTTCAGTGGGTTGTATTACAAAGACCGGTAAGATAAAATCTGTTTTTCCCAAGCATACTCTATAATTCCATCTTGATCTATTAGCCCTCATTTTT
>JAFRMD010000077.1 GCA_017430835.1 Methanosphaera sp. | reverse complement strand
TTTCAATAATATCAAGTATGTCATTTGTGTTGGTCATTGTTTCAGTAGCCAATATAGTGTAGGTGCAAATTTTCTTGTTTTTTTCATAGTTTTCATAGTTGGAACAGCCATTGTCCAACATAACTGGAATAATCTTGTTAATCTCCCCGATTATTTTGCTATTGTCTCCAACACCTTCAATCTTGTCAAGATCCGCAATATAAATCATCTTAAAAGCACTCTTTTTAAGATTATGTGAGATGGATAGCAAGTCATTTCCATATACACTTTTTAATGGAGAATATTGCTTTCTATTTCCGGATTTGCCACTTACACAAACTGAATCTTTAACATCAAAAACTGGAATTATCATATTAATCTAATCTTTTATTTCTATTTTCAACATATTCATCAACAGCATCCAAGCTAAGTTTAACTGCCGTTTGAGCTAAATCCTCCGGCAAATTTGCATCAGTATCTAAATCAATGTTGATGTCAATGTCAAAATTGTCTTTGCCTCTTTGAAGGTTAATGGTAATGTTAATGTCTTCAAATTCCTTTTTGTTTACATGTTTTAGAATGTATTTTTCACTGGTTGAATAAGCTAAATCAATAATCTCTTCTACTTCTGCATCGTTTAATGCTTTCAATTTCATAATCTCCTAATAAATTGATTAAAAAAATAGTTCATAATAAATGGTGGTTAATAAAAAGTATACAATAGAATAAAATTAATTATCTATTGTTGCATTTGGTTCATAGCAGTTTGAATGCTGGTTTGTAACTCTTCAAGTCTGCTTGCAATACGTTTTTCTTGTTTTTCAATGGTTTTTGCTCTGATTTCCAACATTTCAATGCTGTCTTTTAATTCACTTTCTGATTCTGCTTTTGTTGTTTTGATTAATAAAGAACCGGCAGTTTTGTAAACTTCCTGATCATCACTTGTTTTAGATAATTCATCTAAAGCTTTTTTAGATTCATTAATTTGTAAGTTTACAGTCTGTTTTTGCATAGCAACTGATTGAGCTTGTTGCTGTACCTGTTGGAATTGATTTAATTGTTCTTGAACATTTTGTTGAATATCCATTATATCACCATAATATTGTTTTTTCTAATAACTTTAATAAAAATTATAATTCTTAAATTTTTTAATACTATATAATTATATCTTTTTTATCTCTATTATATTTTTAAGATTTCCAGGGATAAATTTATCCACCTGACATATGAATTGATTGATGCACGCAGAGATACCACATCATTTGAATTAATTTTAATAAGAATGGTGTTGTCTATTAATTCTATATCGGTAACGGATCTCTCATTATGTGCATAACTAACTTCAGGACTGATTGAATTATATATAATCTCCGCATCATGACAGCTATCTAATTCAACCAAAAATTCTGTTTCTATATGTTTCAAAATACTTTTTTCACCCATACAAATCACCTGAATGAATTAGTAGATGTTAAATCCCTTAAGATATACCTTATATTTTGTGTCATTTCCTTTCTTGTCAAAAAATCTTGCACAAATCTCTTCTTTGTCTTCGATGAGTATACAATTGCTTTTTATTTTTTCATTACTTTCAACGGGAGCAAATACATCAAATAATTCGTTGTAATCTTTAACTTTATTAATAAATGTTATTTCATCACCATTCGTATTAATTGGATTATTGTGTTGTGGCAATGATACACTTAAATGAATGTTGATTAATGGATTATCCTCATCTTCAAGATTATATACATCAATATTGCTTGGATTGCCCTTGGTTTCAGTAATTATTAAGAGAACTGAATTTTCATGTTGTTTTGCTTGATTTAATATTTTTGTAAAACTAGTTTTTCCTCTGTTGATGTAAGTGGCATTAAAATAATGTTTTAAGAATTGGGCAAATCTTCGGGTAATCTGGGATGGTTTGCGGCTTGTTGAAATAATAATCTTTGAATTAATTTTATATAACATGGTAAAAATCTCGTAAAAATAATTTGAATAAAATAAAAAAATAGTTCTTTTTGATAAAAAGGATAAAGGGTTAAACCCCTTAAAAATAGTAAAAAATACTTATCGTGCTTTAACAGTACGTTTTACTACTGGTACTTCTTTGAATAAAATTCTGTATCTGCATTTTGGACATTTTGATTCAGAATATTTTTTAATATCTACAGTTTGTCCACATTTAATGCATTTGTACATACTTATTCTCCTCCAACGATACGTTTAATGTTACGTTTTGCAACTTTTCCCATCGGTGTTGTTGGAATGTATGCTCCACCGGTAAATACGTTGCCACATTTTTTACATTTCCAGATACCAGCGTGTGTTCTTTTCACTCCTGGTCTGTCACATCTAGGACAAATGTGTTTTGCGTGCATTTTGTCTTCTATGTCTTTCACGGTTCTTTTAGCTTTTCTACCATATCTTGCACCAAAACGTCCAGTAGATCCTACTTTACTTTTCTTTACCATTTTTTCACCTTCCATTAAGTTAATATTGAAAATATTAATTCATCTTTCATATTCTCTAATAATATATTTAAGATAATTAACAATAGTGAGTGACCTCATCAAATAACAAAAACCTATAAAAATGTTATTTTAACAACATCATCTCAAGTATTCATTAACTAAAAAAGTAACAGCAAAATTGCTTTACTTCCAATAATTAGCTTTAAAAATAATATTATTTCGGAATTAAACTAATAGACACCTAAAATCTATTATCCTTATAATATAACTATATAATATCTTTAGTATTCATCTAATATATACCTATCGTTGATTGGAATTAATAAAATCAAACAGTTCCCTGCTCTTATTATATGCAATATTCATTGATTTCATTACTTCTTTTGTTGTTAAAACATCCAAACCACATTTCTGAATAGCACAAAGGGTTCCATCTTCTCTAAATCCAATGCTAATGCTAGCATCCATAAGCGTTTCCTCAACAAAATTCGGATCAACTATCAACCGATTATTAATTTTTACAACAGTACAAAGAACGCTCTTGTTTTTAATAGGCAAATTTGTTAAATTGTCCTCATCAATGCAAATCTCATCATTAACAATACGTGCAGTTGGTATCCTAGTAGTAAGTAAAGCATTAACCGCTGCAAGACAAGCAGCATCCATAATGTTCCCATCAAAGTCAAGGATGTAAATGTCAATATGTAACTTCCAGGCCTTTTTGCCTTCCTCAATACATAAACCTTCCAAATCAACAATAGGAGATTCACGTATTGCCCTATCAACCACCCTTGAAATTTCAACAGCAAACTTATTTGGAGGACCGTACTCGAAATGTCTACTGGCAATGGCTAAAAGTTCGGTATTTGTAATTATTATTCCCTGACTTGGCGAATTACTAAAAGGAACACTAACATTGGCCTTTACTCCTGCGACAACAGTGGTACCACCTAAAGAAACCATTGCAGAACCTTCAGCTTTGCTGATATAATCTGTTTTTAATGAAATCTCCCGATAATCTTCAAAACCCCTATCGTCAATACGTTGTTCATGATTCAATAAGTCAAAAATCTTATCCTTGGATACTTCAGAGATAATATTAACCATCTTCTTCTCCTCCGTATTTTTTTAACAATGTCTGTTGTTGCAATTGATTAATGAAGTAACATGCATCAAAAGCCAATTCTAAAGCTTCCTCAAATTCCGGAACACTTAAATTACCATCCATCTGTAAAAATGTAATGTCTCCAGTTCTTGGCATTATTGCCAGGGGCATGTCTGCATCACCTGTCTTATCCTCCTCTTCAGATAAGTCAACAACAATATTTCCATCAACCTTTCCCACAGCACAGGCACTAATCAAATCCCTCATGGGAACTTCAGCATCCGCTAATGCAAGACTTGCACCTACAATTCCCAAACACCTGGTTCCACCTTCAGCTTCCAATACTTCAATAGAAACATCAATGGATGAACGAGGATATTTTTCAAGAAATATGCTTGGAGTTATAGCTTCTGTAATTAATTTGGATATCTCCGTTGATCTGCGGTCAGGACCAGGCCTTTTACGTTCTTTAACAGAAAAGGGAGCCATGTTATATTTGCATCTTAAAACTGCACCATCAGGTTTGGCGTGTTTCTTTGAATATAATTCTTTTGGCCCATAAACACCTACCAGAATCTTGTTATTTCCACACTCAATGTATGCTGAACCATCAGCATTGTTTAAAACTCCAATTTCCATCTTCATATTTCTTAAAGAATTATAGGGACGACCATCATCTCTAATAAATTGTTTGTTCATATTGTATTCTCCACAGTATTCTATAAGTTCATAATTTTGGATTGGATAATCTTAATAAGGTTATTCTTAAATGGGTGCTGTTCTATTTCATCAATAATTTTCAAAATCTTTTCCACATTTTCTTTAGTACCATTTAACCATATTAATCCATTCTTTGCAACAATCATATCAGTATAAGTGTATTCCTGTATCATACTTGTTAAAAATGCATTCTCTTCACTTAAGAAATGAATTGTTGGCTGTTTAACTTTTACAATAATTCCCTGATTAAACTTGCCCAATCCATGGGATCTGATTGTAAGTTTTACTCTATTAATCTCATCAATTCCTGCAACTCTCAAGAGTAGCATGTCCTTAACATTAATGATTTGATTCATGTTCTGTTCGTTTTTGTTATATAGTTCTGAGGTAGATAGATATCCATGATAATTGCTGTTAATGTCAATGGACCAGGAAGAATATGAAGAACTTGTTACTCTTCCAATTATTAAATCACCATATTTTGGCTTGTAGGTGTATTTAAATGGGATTACACTAATGGTTTCACTTTCAATATACACAATCCCCGTCATATTGGAGTATATTTTTCCATCTTCTTTAAAAGTTCCTCTACCTAACTTAATATTGCTGTCTGTTAATAAGTAACCTGGCAGAACAACCTGTTTATTGTCTACGAACATCATTGTTCTCAACTTTATTGGAACTTTTATAATAGTCTAGTTTCTACTTCACCATGTGTCAAACCACTTAGATCAGTGTAGAACTTATCCTGTAAACCACCTGGTATTTCAACAATACCAATCCAACTGCCATCATTTTCCCATTCTTCTTTAATAAGTTTACCATACTGTGTGATAACTGAATAAGATTTTCCAGCATAGGTACCTGGGATTTTTACTGCAACTTGAACCTTTTCAATCCTAATAGGAATTTTGGTAAGAATGGCTTTAACTGTAGGTTCAATTTGTTCTTCAACAGTTTTCATAGGATCAATATGAACTTTTGCTTCTTCCATAGCTTTTTCAATACGTTTTGGAGGATGGGGCAATTTTGTCTGAGGATTAATTGCTTCCTGTGAAATCTTGTTAATAACCTGTCTGGTTTTTTCTTCCTGCATTTTACGTTTCTGATTGGCAGTAATCTGAATAGTTCCCTTCTTAATAATGATATCGGCTACTTCTAAAGCGTCAACGGTTTCAAAGGCTTTCTGCATATTTTCCTCTGAAGCTTTATCAGCTTTATGTGCATCTTTAAACACTTCTTCAACAGCTAAAACATCTTCAATAGCAATGTCTTCTCCTCTTTTATAATCAGCAGCTAATTCAGCATCAACTAAGATTTCAAAACGTTCTCCATAACTTTCTAGTCTTGCAATAACTGCATCATCAACATTTACCATAAAAATCACCTAATAATAATTTTCTAATATATTTTCAAATTTTATTTTTTTCTATCCATTTAATAGTATATCAATAATGACAATAATAATTTTGTACATTAAATTTTTGTAATATAAAATGAATTATTTTAAGGTCATTATTTTAGGAAAAGTTATGAAATATAAAAATTGTAAAAGAGTTTTATAGTTAAGTAAGGTATTGGGGGGGGAGAGGTTAGAAAAAGGAATAAGTGTTCCTATTTTTTTTCTTTTTTTTCCATATTTTCGTCAAATCAATTCTAAACACGTCTTTAACAAAATCGGTTAAGGTAATTGGTTTGTATTCTTAATCATATTCTGTTGGAATACAATGTTTCCGGGTTCTAATGTTTTCTCATATTCTTCCAGTTCTATTATTTCTTCTTCTTCATCTGATTTTTTAGTATTAACAACTTTATACATTAAGACCAAACCATTGTTTAAATTGATTATTAAAAATTTCATTAAAAACAAAAATAATAACAAGCTGAACATCATGAAAAATGCACTATCTTTGTTATATTTCTCTTTATTATAAGTTATTTTATTATTTTCTTTAATTGCTTCATGATACTTGCTTACATTTAAGTTTATTATTTCATTAATATTAACATTGTCATTATATAATGAATATATGGAATCTTCAGATAATGGTGTTTGATAATTACTTATGTTTTTTGATCTGTTGGAAGAGTATATGCTAATTTTAAGGATTAAAATTTATTAAAGTATTTATTTTCAAAAATTAGAAATCTGTATTGTTTTTTTTGGGGGGGGGGGATTAATCAAAATAGAAATTTAGAAGAATAAAAAATTATTCTTCATCATTGTTTTCAGTTTCATCTTCTGAATTTTCAGCTTCTTCTTGAGCAACTTTTTCTGCTTCTTTCTGTGCTTTTATTTCAGCTTTTCTTGCTTCTTTTTCTTCTGCTTCTTTTTTAGCTTTTTCTTCTGCTTCTTTCTTTTCTTGTTCTTTGCGGTCCACTACTGTTTGGAGATATGTCTTGATTTCATCTTCGCCTAGTTTTCTGTATTTTGCTGTTTCTTTATCTACTACTGATATTTCTACGCTGTCGTTTGCTGCTTTTCCATCTGTTGCGTTGTAGATTCCTTCTATTGCTAAATCGATTGCTTCGTCTATTGTTAATTCGTCGTTGTATTTTTCTTCGAATAGTTCTAATGCTTTTTCACGTCCGAATCCTATTGCTGTTGCTTTGTATTCTACTAATGCTCCACTAGGGTCTGTTTCGTATATTCTGCATTCGTCGTCGGATACTCCTCCGATGATTAATGAGATACCGAATGGTCTTATTCCACCACTTTGGGTGTACATTTGTTCAAGGTCTCCAATGTATTTTGCTAGTCCTGTCACTGTAATTGGTTCATGGTATTGTAGTCTGTTTACTTGTGCTTGACGTCTTGCTATGTCTACAAGTCTTCTTGCATCGGCTACAAGTCCGCTGGATGCTGTTGCTATGTGTTCGTCTATTTTGAAGATTTTTTCGATTGATGTTGGAACTACCAGTTTGCTTTTTACTTTTTTGTCTACTGCAAAGACTACACCATCTTTTGATACTATTCCTACTGATGTTGTTCCTCTTTTTACTGCTTCTCTAGCGTATTCTATCTGGAATAAACGTCCATCTGGGCTAAATACTGTTAATGCTCGGTCGTAACCAGCTGTTGAAAATTGTTGCATATTTTTTACCTCGTTTTTTCTATTTAAGTTAATTATTATAATTTGTTTTTTTTAATTATTTGTTTTTTCGTATACATTAATTATTATTACCATAAGTTATTAATATATTTTAAGATTATTGTTTTTTGATAATATTATTTCTTTATGGATTTACTTTGAATATCCTTTAGTGATAATGTATTTTATTAGATTATTTTGCAATATGAAAATAACTATTATTTATATAATTGGCGGATTATAAGTAAAGATTTAAATTAAAGAAAAACAGGTATGATAACAGTTGTTTTTTGAAAAATATTTTAAAAAGGAAGTGGGGGTTAAATTAAACCATTTTTTTTTTAATGGTTTATATTATTGTTTGCTTATTATTTTGGAGGATATTATTATTTTAATCTTATAATTTCTATGATACTATTTGATTTATTAGGTTTTCGTCGTATGTTTCTATTTTAACAACTTTTCCGTTGTTGATGTATTCGAAGTTGTATTCGGTTTTTCCATCGTCCATTTCTGTCCAGAAGTATCCATCCTTACCTGCAATGTTCTTTTTTTGTGCTGATGGAAGGTTTAGTGTTTCAATGTTTGAGTTTGTTTTGCTTCCAACTTTTATGTCAAGTTTTTCTCCATTTTGATTTCTGAACTCTGTTGATGATTCTTTGTCGACTGTTGTTCCATCTATATGTTCTGCATCTCCTGGTTCTGAGTTGTCTTGATCGCTTTCAACTGCTGTGAATTCTTGAGGTATTTTAAATTGTAATCCGTCTAATGTTAATACTCCGTTCTGTACGGTTGATGTGGATAATGCAACGTCTTCAGCATTTATTGCTGAGATGGTACATGTT
>JAFRMD010000012.1 GCA_017430835.1 Methanosphaera sp. | reverse complement strand
TATCATCCAAAGAAGATTATGTTGATGGTATTATAAGAGTATATAATGATGACATATGCGATGTGATAGATAATTATAACTGTAGTGCTTTCTATGAACCTTCTTATGTGATAGCTCGAGCTTATCAAAATGGAGGTTTTTGAAACTAAAATTTAAAAATCATCCCATTATCACTCCCACCCATTCATAATCATTTTGAATTTTTATTTTATTCACGAGTGTTGGCATAAAACTATGTTTTTCTGTTTTTTTGTAATACTTTTATGTTATTTATAATAACATTGTCCCCCCAGCATTTAATAATATTATTTATACAATACAAAACAAAATATTAAACAAGGCATTTGACTTTTAATAAACTTTCAATAAAAGACTTAAAAGATAATATAACGTTTAATAAAAGATTAAAAACGTAATTGCCAAACAAGAAAAGAATTCGACGACATTGAACATGTTAAAAAGATGATTGACAATTATTTATTTTTTTTAGATTGAAATCATTTACTTTAATATAGATTTTTTATTGACCTATTCAAAATAATTCTTTTTATACTATGAATTGAAATTTAAAAATCGGGAGATTAATAAAATGATTGTTAGAGGAAATATTTTAAATGTATTTACAGATGAAATATATCCAGGGGAAATTAAGATTGAAAATGGCATTATCCAATCAATTAAGGAGATTGACCAATACTTTAATGATATTATAGTACCGGGATTTATTGATGCACACATCCATATTGAAAGTTCTATGGTTACACCGTCACGATTTGCAGAAGTTGCCCTTAGACATGGAACAACATCTGTTGTATGTGACCCACATGAAATAGCCAACGTTATGGGTATGGAAGGTATTGAGTATATGATTAATGATGCAAAATATGCACCATTGAAATTTAACTTTACTGCCCCTTCCTGTGTCCCACCAACAAAGTATGAAACTAGTGGAGCCACAATCACCAGTGATGACATTGAATCACTAATGAAAAGAGATGAATTTGTTGGCTTGTCTGAAGTTATGGACTACATGGGAGTTATAAATGGGGATGAAGAAGTTTTAAAGAAAATTGAAATTGCCAAGAAATATAATAAGGTAATTGATGGTCATGCACCATTGCTTACTGGTGAAGACTTGCAAAAATATATTAAAGCAGGCATAACAACAGACCATGAATGCACCACCAGAAAGGAAGTTATCGAGAAGAAACGTCTTGGTATGAAGATTATGATTCGTGAAGGGTCAGAGTCCCATACTATGGAAGAATTTGTTAATCTTAACACTGACTTTATTGTCACTGACGACCTTAAGGCAGAAGACTTGTTTAAGGGTCATTTAAACACAGTACTTCGTAAAGCTGTGGATTTGGGTATGGATCCTTTCGAAGCAATCCGTAAGGTTACACTTAATCCTGCAGAACATTACGGATTAAACTGTGGTAGCATTTCACCAGGCAAAAGTGCGGATTTAGTATTTATTGACAATTTGGATGACTTCAGGATTAAACGTGTTATCATTAACGGTAACACCATATTCAAAAAACAGAAAATATTATACAGAGCAAATCCATTACCGTTAAATAATACATTTAAGTTAGAATCCGTGAAATCAGAGGACTTTGATTTGAAGGCTGAAAATCCTGATAAAAATAGTGCTACCGTCAACGTTTTAAGAGTTCTTGATGATTCCATTGTTACAAGCCACACTACTGCCAAGCTGACAATTGATCAGGGAACTGTTATTCCATCTGTATTTGAGGATGTTCTTAAGTTAAGTGTTGTTGAACGTTATGGTGGAAACACCATTGCCAATGCATTTATCACAGGATTTGGCATCAAAAATGGTGCCATTGCATCCAGCGTAAACCATGATTCCCACAATATTATTGTTGTTGGTACAAACAGCAAGTACATGGCTGATGCTGCAAACAAGATTATTGAAAACAAGGGAGGTCTTGTAGCCATTTCCAATCAGGAAGAGATGGATATTGCCTTACCTATTGCTAGTCTTATGAGTGATCGTCCAGTGTATGAGGTGGCCAAGCAGTCAAATGAGTTGAATGATTTGGTTTACCGTATGGGCTGTAATCTGAAAAATCCTTTCAGCACCCTGTCATTTATGGCTCTTCCAGTAGTTCCTGAAGTGAAAATAACAAATCATGGACTGTTTAACGTTAATGAAAATAAGTTTATGGACATTATTGAAAAAGAAGAATAATTATTATATGTTATTCTTTGTTTAACTCTTTTTTTAGAAGTTTTAATGCTTCTTCGTGTTTTCTGTTTCCGGTTTTTTTTATTATTTCTTCGCATGAATCCATTTTTTTATAAAAAGATTCCCTTTCGGATGCATTCATGAAAGCATATCTTGAATAATCTATTAACACTTCAATTATATGATTTGTTGCCCTGTTTATTGTTGCAATTTCCTGTTTTTCTTTAAGTATTTTAGTGGCCTTTGAAATTATTTTGCTTAGTCTGATTTTGCCATAATCATCTTCCACAAATTCTTCAGAAATATTTATTACCTCGCATGAAAGTACAAATGAAGCATCCCTTAAAACAGTTCCATCATAATCATCAACACATAAACAATCAAATAATGCCCTTGCATAGAGCAAAGAATCCCGAGTAAAAGATAAATAAAAATTCTGATTTGCCACAATATTAACTAATGTCCTACTTAGGAACAAGTTGAGAAATACTTCATTATCCCTGAACCTTACTCCAAAAGGCTTTGTGTGAACTTCACCATCCGATGAAAAGGATGTTATTAAAGCCTCATATGTTACATCTTCACCAAAATAATCCGCTAAACAAACAGTCATGCAACCAAAATCCTAATATTGATATTTTCTATGATTATTCCAATCAGTTATTATCATGTAAACAATGTATGCTATTACCAGAAATACAATTATCGGCAGGAGAATTCGGAAAAATATTACAGTTAAAATAATTGCTATAACAACTGAAATTGCAATAATTAATATATTATCAGTTTCCATAATATAATATATAGAGTAAAGTAATATATAACAAGTTGTTAGACCAATTAGTCTATATGTTATTCAACTTATTTTAATAGAAAAACGGGAATTTATATATGAGCATTGTTATTATCAATAATTTTGGACAGTACAATCATAGGATATCAAGAACTTTATCTTATCTTGGCATTGAAAACAAGCTAGTGTCAAACGAAACAAGCCTTGACGAGATTAAAAGTTTAAATCCTGATGGAATTATATTAGGTGGTGGACCTTCAATAGACAGAATAGGTAACTGTGTGGAAATTATTAAAGAAGTGGATGTTCCAATACTTGGCATATGTTTAGGACATCAGATAATTGCCAACGTATTTGGTGGACAGACCAAATCTGCAGAAATTGAAAGTTATGCACAGATTGAACTAAACATACTAAAACAAGAGGGAATATTTGAGGGAGTAGGTGACACACTAAAGGTATGGGCTTCACACAAGGATGAAGTAATAACGTTACCGGAAGGTTTTGAAGTACTTGCAAGTTCAAATAAGTGTGATGTAGAGTCCATGAAACATCCCGAAAAACCTATATATGGAATACAATTCCATCCAGAAGTTCAACACACACCACGTGGTGGAGAAATATTTAAAAACTTCTACAAAATATGTAAAAAATAAGCTTTGGTGGATAAAATGATGATGGATACTAAAAAATTTATAGAAGAATCAGTAAAAAATATAAAAGAGGAAGTTGGAGACGACAAGGTTATTATTGCATTATCTGGAGGAGTAGACAGTTCAGTAGCCAGTGTGCTTGCATCAGAAGCAATAGGAGACCAGCTTGAAGCAATATTTGTAGACCATGGTTTGCTAAGAAAATATGAAGCAAAGGAAGTTGAAGACACCTTCAAGGACAGACTTAACTTCAAACTAGTGAATGCAGAGGATGAATTTATAGCAGCACTTGCAGGCGTAAGGGATCCTGAGAAAAAACGTGAAATAATTGGCCACAAATTCATTGAAGTATTCGAAAGGGAAGCACAGAAATCAGGAGCCAAATACCTATTGCAGGGAACCATTGCACCGGATTGGATTGAAAGTGAAGGAAAAATCAAGTCACACCATAACGTAACACTACCCGATGGACTTGTGCTTGAAATCATTGAACCGTTACGTGAGTTATACAAGGACGAGGTAAGGGAAGTTGGAAGCGAACTTGGACTGCCGGACAAGATTGTTCACAGACAGCCATTCCCAGGACCAGGACTTGCCGTAAGAGTACTCGGAGACATAACCAAGGAAAAACTGGAAATCTGTAGGGAAGCAAATGCAATACTCAACAAACACGTTGAAGAAGAAGGATTGAACAAGGACCTCTGGCAATACTTTGTAGTTTTAACAGACAGCAAAGTAACGGGAGTAAAAGGAGATCAAAGAGACTTCGGCTACCTTGTAGTAATAAGAATGGTGCAATCATTCGATGCAATGACAGCAAACGTACCTGATTTACCATGGGACTTCCTCCACAAGGTATCACAGGAAATTACTGCAAACGTTCCTGAAATAACACATGTATCATTATCATTAAGCAACAAGCCACCCAGCACAATAGAATTTGAATAAGAAAATACTAAAATAACATCCACCATTATACTTTCTATAATTAATTTTTTTAATGTGATTTAAATGCATAATTTAGTATCCAAACTATTAATATACAAGGATGAAGAGAAAAACAGCATCCTATACAACTTATCAGAGACTTTTAGAAAATATGAAAGTGAGGAATATTCCAAGAATGAATTGATATTTGACATCAATACACAGATACATAATTTGTTACAACTGGCAACAGACTACGGATTTAATGATAATCTCTGGCACAACTATATTGCATACATTCTTGCAACAACAGAAAACCCATTTACACTGGTATCCGAGAAAGTTGGAGGAAACACTGGCAGCGTAAACGAATTTGTAAAAGACGACCTGGAAGTATTTTTAGACTTAATGAACTATGATTTTAGTAAAATTGAAGAGGATTTAGGCATCAATACATTTACGAGAATACAGAACTATACTGCTGTTGTTAAAGAGGATAAAATTTACAATAGGGACGTTAGTCTTAAAGTACTGGAATTGACACATGATATTGAAAATGTAGATAACAGTGAAGAAATGCTTAAAGCAGTCACAGACTTTTACAGGAAATACGGTGTAGGAAAGTATGGACTTAACAGAGCTTTCAAACTATCACACAGCAAGAATGAAGACTTCATAATACCAATAACCTACCTTGATGATGTTGTTCTTGACGATTTAGTAGGATACGACCTACAGAAGGAAAAATTAATCAGAAATACGGAAGCTTTTGTTAATGGCAAAAAAGCCAATAACGTGTTATTGTATGGTGACTCAGGTACTGGAAAGTCCACAAGTATAAAGGCAATTCTCAACCAGTATTATCCTAGGGGTTTGCGAATGATTGAAATATACAAACACGAATCCAAGTATATTTCCCAGATTATTTCCGAGGTTAAAAACCGCAACTACAAATTCATCCTGTTTATGGATGACTTATCATTTGAGGAAAGTGAAAGTGATTACAAGTATCTTAAAGCACTGATTGAGGGGGGCGTAGAAACCAATCCCGACAATGTGTTAATCTATGCCACATCCAATCGCAGACATCTGATTAAGGAAACATGGAATGAACGGGTCAATACATCAAGCAGTGAAGAGCTGTACCATTCAGACACCGTTCGTGAGAAGCTGTCTCTTGTAGATCGTTTCGGCATAACAATTGGTTATTATAAGCCTAGCATGATGGAATACTTTGAAATCGTAAAAAGTCTTGCCAGAAAATATCCTGAAATCAAACTTAATGATGAAGAACTAGAACATGAAGCTAACGTTTGGATACGAACACACGGAGCCCCATCAGGTCGTACTGCAGAACAATTGATTTATTACTTACTAAGCAACTGAAGCTGTCTCCATTTATAATAATCCATAAATTATAAAAACTAACAATTTTAAACCGTCAAAGAAAAGTAGAATATTAGAAGATATCCTCTTATAAATAAAATTATAAAAAACATTTCTACTGTTCTAAAAAAATCCTTCAAAGCTATATTTCAAGTGTAAAATAAACATTAAACTAAAGATAAAAAGAGGTACAACCCATTAAAAAAATCATATGATAATTAGAATCCAATTGATAATATTGGCTGTCTGCAATTAATCAATATTCCTAGGATAATGAATGTTGCTTGCATGAAACCTATCTTAATGTGTGTATTCTGAAGAATCAGCAGTTTCCTCTGAATCTCCACCCCATTTCGTCGTTTACTTCCTTGAATTATTTTGTTATATGAATTACTGAAAGAAAACAACTTATCACTTCTTTTAAGGTTTTTTCTTATGAGCAAATATTTAACTATATATTCCGTGGCTTCCGATGAACAAAAAATATAATAATATAGTAGTTTTAATCCATTTTAAGTAGATGTTGGTATAATATCTATTTTCTATGTGAAAATTCATTTAAAATATATCTTTAATCCTTTTACTAGGGTATACTTCGCTTGCCTTTAAAAAATATTCTGCTGTTAAATAAAATATTTTTTGCTTTTGCAGTTCCACTAATTGACATGAATCATAGCATTGTTTGTAACAGCAATATAGATATTTTCAATGCAATTTTTAATGTATTTACCATTTAGCAATCCTGAAATTTGATATTTTGTCGTATTTTTATGCTTGGCAAATGTGGTAATTCAATTTCAAAGTCTGTATAATGTTTTTATTTTTGTAAAATAATTTTAATTGTATTGGAAGATAATTTATTTTTTAATAGGTATGTTCTTAAGTCTATTAACTTTTTTTAGGTTTCGCTTCTTCAGAGGTATTCTGTCTTTCTTCTTCAGTAATTGCTTTATTGATTAGTTTAGTCAATGTTTGTTTGTTAAATTTGGTGTAATTGTTTTAATGCAGACTTATACCCCATAATAGTGTTTTCTTTAATATTTTCTATCTTTTACAAAATTTTATAAATGATTTATCTTTTTTCATGGATACTTCTTATTTTCAAGGTAGTGTATTTAACTATTCAAATTTAAAAATTAGTAAAAAAAGTTATCAATATTAACATATTTTAAAAATTAATTGATTTAAATTATAAAATTTTTAAAAATTCTATTAAAAAATTTTATTAAAAATAAATGAATTAAAATAATAAAATTTTTATTAATAAAAAGATATATTATATAATATGGTTTTTGTATTTTTATAAAAAAATTAGTTATATTATTAAAATACTAAAATCATTATTATTTAACAATAATAAAATCATTAAAACATGTTATAGAACATTTCATGTTAAAATAATATGTTTTTTTGAACACGTACTCAGTATATGAAAGAAATATGAAAAAAATATGGAATTATTTTATTTATATTCTAGATAATGTTTATTATTATCCCATGATTCATTTAATTTTTTTAATCAATGTCTTTTTAAAAAATACTAAAAAAATGGTGAATTTTGCTGATACTATTACATTAAAACATGAAAAAATAATGAATATTTGATGGATTTTCTGTCATTACATCATGCAGAAAAAAAAAAACATTTTTCACATATGAAGAGTATGTGATTCTTTAAAAAAAAATACGCAAATACAGGAGGCACAATTACTCATGAATAAAAAGCTTATTGTAATTTTCCTTGCATTACTGGTGTTAGGAATGTCTGTTGCAGTAGCTGCAGATGCAGATGACTCAACAAGCACTACAAAAAAAGTTACAAAAGACACAACAAAAATTGTGAAAAACACTGCTGTAACTAAAAAAGCTACAAAAACAACAGACAAAAAATCAACAAAAGCAAAGGAAAATATAAAAACAAAAAATACGACAGAAAAAACAATAACGAAAAACACACAAACGAAAAGTGTGAAAAGAGGAGTAACACACGAAGTTAATAACACTTCCTTTGATCAGTTATTTACTGCAAATGGTTTAGCAAGTAATATTGGTGCTGGAGATACTCTTAATTTCACATGCGATATTTCACGAACATTATCTAACTATACAGTAGATAAAGCAGTAAACATTAATGGTAATGGCCATACATTGGATTTGAATACTGTTTATGGTTATAATCTTCCTTCACTACAACAAACTAAGATTGATTTTAATAGTGGAGCATCAAACTCCAATATTACAAATCTAAAATTCCATAATACACAAGTTTTCACTACATCCGCATCAAATATAGTATTTGATCATATTAATTCAACAGTAGATCAAGGTGTTGGAATGAGTACTGGTTACTTTGCAATGCGTAATGAAGTATTTAACATAACAGTTAAAAACAGTTACTTCCACGCAGTAAACAATACGGGTTGTAGTGCAATAGTTATTACACTTGGTGAAAAATGTACAATAGACAACAATACAGTAATTGGTGAGGGAACAGTTGGAAACCTCATATATTTAAACAGGTGGGGTGCACCTTCTAATCCTAATGGTATTACAGAAAACAAAAATAATACTATAAGCAATAACAAATTAATCGGGCCAGAAATAGCTGATTCAAGGTGTAATGCTATTACAATTGGTGGACCACACAACCACATAATAAACAATACCATAAACTACACTGGAATAGGAATTACAGGAAACTGGGCAGGAACATATGATCCAGCAACCAACACCACAAATGACTATTATAACTTAACCTATACAGGAAATGGTTATATAAATAATACTTTAAATAATGGTGCTTCATTTAGTGGGGCAGAACGTAGCTTAATTGCAGGAAACAACTTTACAGGTACGGCAACAATATCTAAAAATTCAACAGTAACAAACAATAAATTCAATTCAACAGTAACACTAAAAAACAACATAAACTTCAAAAATAACAACGCAGAAAACTCAACATTATACGTGAATGGTTCAAACTGTGATTTATGTAATGATACAGTTAACACAATAGTTCTTAAGAGTGGTATAACTAACATAAGTATCTGTTTTGACATGTTTGGAGTAAATATTGAAGGTAATACTTCTGTTATTAATTGGTATTCACATCCTAGTTCTTTAGCTTTGACTAAAAAATTATCCAAGTCACTTAAAAGTGTTAAAAGTGATGGTGAACCCCAAGTTATTGACATTACTGAGGAAAATTATTCTACTTATTTCAGAAACAATACATATAACTCTTATATGATGTCATCAGTTATAACTACAGACACCATATTTAATTTATATTACGTCCCTGAAAACATTAATCAATTTCAGATATTGAATTTGCAGCCATATCATTTAACTTTCGTTGGTAAAAATAATTTGACTATACGCAATGTTAAGTTTCAGACTCAAGGTTCAAACTTATTAATTAAAGATATAAATGTTATTTATGAAGATGTTGATTTTGGTAATGTTTTTATCGGTTTAGGATACGCATCACAGGGTGATGCTCTTCCACTTATTTGGGATAATATAACAATTAATATTTCTAATTATGATGAAGATAAGTATGATGGAGGAACTCTGTCTTCACCAATAAGGCAGGCTACTGCCAGTTCAGGACAGAAGAATATAATTGTGAGGAATAGTGTTATTAATGCTAATCTTCCGGCAACAAATGGTAATAGTCTGATTAGCGTTTCTGGAATTAGTTTTATTAATAATAGCATAAACCTTAATGAAACAATGGGGCTCGTAGATTCTCCTAGTTTAATAGCTATGGATTTAACCACAGAATCAGGTGTTTCAGTAGTTGTTGAAGGGAATAATATTACTGTTTTAGGCAAATCCAATCTTGTTGGAATAAAATTCAATGAAAATATTGCAAATTCAAATATTACTAACAACAATATTACAGTAACCTCAACTGAAGGAACAGCAAACGGAGTAGAAATCAACGGAAACGATAACACAGTAACAGACAACACAATCTATGCAAATGATTTGGCTGGTGATGCTGCAGTTGTTGCTACTGGTGAAAATAATGTTGTTCAGGGTAATGGTCCTATTGCTACTGAGTTGACTGTTATTAATCCTAGTGTGGTTAATGTTAATGAGATTTCTCCTATGACTGTT
>JAFRMD010000076.1 GCA_017430835.1 Methanosphaera sp. | reverse complement strand
TTTTAATTATTAGTTCTTTTCACTTTTTTAAAAACAGAAAATATATCAATACTAAATTTATTATTAAGTCAAATATATTAACAGTAAATAAAAATAAGCTACAAAATATTGATACTCCAGATATTCCAATACGAATTATTATTGGTAAGATACCTTTTTCTTTTGTCATCCAAGTAAAGTATGCAAATATTGGTGAAATACAGGCAAATATTGTCCAACCTTTAATAAATGTCCAACCATATACAGAATGAGTAATGTGTGCTGTTAAATAATAAGTTATCAGCATTCCAATAGAAAACAGAAAAACATTTATCATTGCTTTCTTTTTATCTTCACTATATATAGATATTATTGTTCCAAGTAATATCCAAATAGCAAATTCAGAAAATATATTTCCTAATATTTTTGTATGAATATCAAATAGTTTTGAAGCAACTCCTAATGTTGCACCTATTACAAACATAAAAATTGGATTAAAAATTTTGTTTTTCATAATTCTGCCCTTAATTAAAATTATTTCACATTATTAAAAATTTCAAAGCCTAATACTTCTATAATAATTCCTTTATCATAATTTTTAATTTTTTCTTCCTGTTCCATTTCTTCCTCTGAAATCATTTTATTAACTTTTGAAACTTTATACAAAATTGCTTTATATTCTACTGTACCTCCATCTTTTAATTGATTTCTAATAGGAAATAATAAAATCAATAAAATTACAACTATTGCTATTATTATTGCTTTCTTTTTCATAAATTCCATCCTTTCTACAAATTACTATTTGTCTTACACTTTATATTATACCTTACAAAAACGGATTTTCATCCGCTCTGTATATCTTAATCTTACGATTACTTATTATCACCAATCATTTTCCTTTTAAATACTATAATAGATAGTATCAATATGATTATTGTATAGGCAACAAATAAAATTATATTTCTTGTTGATAAAATATCATAATTGTTATTTAATACACCCTTAATTATATTCAAAGCACTTTCAAAAGGTAATAATTCACATAATTTTGCAAATCCATTTCCAATTAAATCTTTTGAAAAATACATTCCACTAGTAAAACAAACTAGCTGTACAATAATACTTCCAACTCCACCTGATGCTTTTTCACTTACCAGGCTACCAATTAATATCCCAAATGCTATAAATAATATTGAAACAAATATTGATGCTATAATAGTTAATATTATATTTATACTAATATTTAACCCTAATAAACAAGCAACTATAAAAAATAATGAATCTTGTATAATGATGATTGGTATTAAAGATAATATATATCCTAAAATATAATCACTTGATTTCATTGGTGAAGTTCCAAGTCTTATCAATAATGATGATCCTCTGTCTTTTGCTACTAATGTTGATGTAAATAAAGTAATAAAAGAAAATCCAAATATAATGATTCCAGGAGTAAAATTTTCAAGCTTATATGTATCTCCAGGTATTTTTATTTGCTGAAATATAAATAATAAAAATATTGGTAATGCTATTTCAAATACTAAACTTAAAGGATCTCTAATTAATTCTTTAAAATTTCTTCTAGCAAAATTAATCATTCTCATTATAACTCACCTCCAGTTGCAATTGATACAAAGGCATCTTCAAAATTTTTAGCTTTAGTTTTATTGATTAATTCTTTAGAGGTTCCAACTTCAACAATATTACCATTTGCCATTATACCGATTCTATCTGATAAACTTTCTGCTTCTTCCATATAATGAGTTGTTAAAATTATTGTTATTTTACCTTTTAATTCATAAATAACTTTCCATAATTCTTTTCTTGCAATAACATCTAAACCAAGTGTAGGTTCATCTAAAAATAATATTTTAGGATCATTAATTAAGCTTATTGCAATAGATACTTTTCTTTGCCATCCACCAGATAAAGTTTTTGATCTTTTGTTTAATACTTCATCTAATTTAAACATTTTAATTAATTCATTAATCTTTTTATCTTTATCTTTTATCTGATAAACTCCAGCCATAAATTCTAAGTTTTCTTTTACGGTTAGATTTGGAGCAATAGCAGTTTCTTGTGGTGAAACATTTAATATTTCTTTTATTTTAAATATATCTTTTTTCATATCCATATCAAGGATTTTAATACTTCCAGAAGTTGGTAATATTAATCCTGATAACATTTTAATTGTTGTAGTTTTTCCAGCACCATTAGTTCCTAAAAGCGCAAATAATTCACCTTGTTTAATATTTAAATCTATTCCATTTACTGCAATTTTATCTTTAAACTTTTTAGTTAAATTCTTTGTTTCAATAGAATACATATTATTTATTATCTGGCATTATTTTATCCATAGTATCTTCTAATACTTCAGATTTAACAATAGCCATTCCTTTCTTTTTATCACATAAAACTACAACAGTATCTCCAGGTTTAATATCAAACATATCTCTTGCTTCTTTAGGAATTACTATTTGTCCTTTTTCACCAACTTTAGCAATACCTACAAATTTGTTTTTCATAATCTGCCTCCAACAAAGTATAACAAATTATACTTTTTATACTTAATTATATACCTGTTTTATACAAAAGTAAAGAATTGCAAGATTACTATTTCACGATGTAATTGTCATCTAAATTATTTTGTCTTTAATGACTTTCTTTTAATAAAAAAATGGAGAGTTAAGCTCTCCTTCAGGGGGAATAAAAGAAATGTAATACTTCCTTATAATTTTTGAGATTTTCTTTATTTTATAACAAAATAACAGATTAATAATTTTAATCTGTTTTAAAAAGCTTTAAATAATTTTACTATTTTGTATTTCTAATTGTATTTCTAGAATCTATATCAAAATACTCCAATATCTTCTAAATTTAGGTTTTTAAATATTTCTTCATTTCCTTTATAACTTAATGGAGATATTGGACTTGGATGATATATAGGAATAACTTTAAATCCATTTATATCGAAAATTTTTCCAACAACATCAGAAAATTTTTTGTATTTAAAGTCGAGTATAGTCTTAGTTGCAGAATCACCTAACGATAATATTACTTTAGGTTTTATTTCTTCTAATTGCATGAATAAGAATTTTTTACAATTATTTCCACACTTATTTAAATATTTTCTATCAATAGGATAACACTTAATAGCTTCTAAAAAGAAAGTATCTTCAATTGTTAGATTAATTAAATTTAATAATTTTTGTAAAACTACACCTGATGGTAATAACTTATGATTTATATCATACCATGCAACTCCACTTTTTCTCCAACCATTATTAGCAGGTGCTTCTCCAAGTATAACAATGTCTTTCTTTTTTCCAAAAGAAACAGTTTTACTACTAGGAAATTTTTCTACCATACTAGAACATGCACTGCAATCATGTATCTTTTCATCTATAAGACTTAATTTGAATTTTAGTTTTAATATTTCATATCTAATTCTAGTATCATCATTTTTTAATATTTCTTCTCTAGTTTTTATAACATGGTTTGAATAATCAATTTTATCATTTTCAAATTGATCAGAAGTAAAATCAATATTTTTGTCATCTATAATGTTAAAGTAATGGCTAATATTATTAACTTTAATCATGCATATATTCCCATCAAAATAATCATTTACTAATAACGCTGCAATGGCACAATGTCCTAATGTTTTATTATTTTCGTTCCATTGATTTATGCATTCTGGATAACAAGTTTCTTTAGAATACAAAGTATTTAAAATTTCTTTTAACCTATCTAAATTCATATTATCACCCACTAGTAGTATTATATCATACTTTTTTTCTTATTTTAGAAATACAAATTTTTCATTTTTTTCATGTATTTACCTCTATTAAAAAAACTTAATATTAAATATTAAGATTTTTTAACGTTTTCGTATATTCTTTATTTTTTGTATTAATCATTTCTTCTATTATTGAAGCTTTTTCTATAGATTTTTCAATATGTTCTTTATCCAAATTCACTTCCAAATCCCAACAAATATTCAATACATAATTTACAAAAAATGCTTTAGTCAATTCATCAACGGAATGATTACATCGTTTACTCATTTTTTCTAGAAGTATATTTAATGTATCTATATTAAAATTAGTATCACCAAGTTCCTTCTGAATAAAGATTGTTTCATCTAGAATCTTAGGTCCTATAAATCCATGCGGATCAATTGCTTTCCAAGTATCACCAGATTTTATAATATTTTCTGAATATAAATCGGAGTGAAGTAAATATCCACAATTACTATTTCGTTCTATTATTTCATATTCACTAATTGCTTTATCAAGTAATTCCTTTATAATTCCATATTTTTTATGATCAGAGTTTGTAACAGTTTTAGATCTCATTAAAATTTCTTTATAAGTTGGTAATCCCTTATATGAATCATCTAATAGAATATTAAATTTATCAGATACTTCTTTAAATATGCCAATTCTTTCATCGATATTTTCAACAGTTGAAAGCGTATAACCAGGCTTTAATCTTTCCAAAATAACTACACCATCATCAATATCTTTAAATAAACATTTACATGCACCCTCACCATTATTTAATATAAGTGCTTCGGATTCTCTTATAGTCATTTCCTTAAATGGAATTTCTATTTTTATTACAATATCACCGTATTCTGGACTTTCCGCAAATAATAGTGTATTGTAAGTTAAATTTTCCATTACTTTAATATTTTTAAGGTTAAATTTCTCAACGTATTTTTCAACAATAAAAGGTATACGATTTAGCCATTCTTCTCCTATGCTAGGAAACATACTAGCAATATTTTTCTTATAACTTTCAGATATTTTTATCATAAAGCACCTACTATTTATTTTCATAATGAGTCATTTTCTTTATTAAAGATTTTGTATTTTCTTTAATATCTCTATCGATAATACCTTTTTCAAATAACAATTCAATTTGCGCAGAATAATTCTCATCAGCTAATATATTTGGGCAAACAAGTGAAATATATAAGAAAATGTGATCAATAAACTTATTTTCAAATTTATCTTTAATTCCCAATTTGTCCCAATCTTCTAAAGTATCTCCAATTACTTTAAATATGTTATCAATTCTATCTTTTTCTACTAATTTACTACAAGTTGAATTTGGATTTTCAATGTTATAAATATAGAAAATATCTGGAATTGCACGTATGTTTTTTGCTCTAGCTAACGTTTTATAAGCAAAAGCTCCATCTTCAAAAAATTTATAATCACCAAATCTAATGTCTTTTAATAAATCCTTCTTATATAATTTACTCCAACATACAACAAATGTATAAAAGTTTTCTCTATCAAAAATTGCATTTAAACAATCTTTATCATATTCTATAACATCTCCAATTGCTTTTGTATCATAATTCCAATAAGTATTTGCTATGAAATTATAATTTAAAATGTCTACATCGTGTTCTTTTGCTTCTTTATATGATTTTTCGAATGTATTCTCATCGATTTTATCATCTGAATCTACAAATGTTATATATTCAACATTAGGCATGTTTTCATATACATAATCAAGCCCTCTATTTCTTGTTATAGATGGTCCAGAATTTTCATCATTTTTAAGATAAATAACTCTAGAATCGTTCTTAGAATACTCTTCAATTATCTTAGAAGAATCATCAGTAGATACATCATCAATACATATTAATGAAATATCCTTGAATTTTTGTGTAAGAACACTTTCAATACTACCCTTTAAAAATTTTCCAGCATTATATACTGGCATAATAACAGCTATTTTAGAATTCATAAATCATTCCCCCTAACAAATTCTACTATATCTATAACTATCTAATCAAACTTTTAGTTTTAATTTCGTTTTTTTTTATCTCTATTTTATCTGTTGCAATCTTATCCGAGAATGTTTCATCATGCTCCACAAATATCATTGTAGGATTATAATTTAAAATTAAATTTTCAATCTGTAGTCTTGAATAAATATCTATATAATTTAACGGTTCATCCCATACATATAAATCAGCCTGTTCAGATAAGCTCTTAGCTAATAATACTTTCTTTTTTTGACCTTCACTATAACTTTCAATATTTCTATCAAATTCTTTTCTATCAAAATCTAATTTTCTTAATATTGACATGAATAATGTGGCATCTATATTATTATCCCTTATAAAATCTTTTAAATTCCCTTTTAAATAAGACGTATCTTGTGAAACATATGAAATTTTTAAATCATTGGGTAAATGCAGTTCCCCATTGTACTTTATTTTTTGACCTAAAAGTAATTTGATTAAACTAGATTTTCCAGAACCATTTTTTCCTTTTAGTTCAATTCTATCTCCCCTATTTACTGAAAAACTAATTCCATCAAATAAATCTCCATCTCCATAATTAACACTAAGATTTGATACTTCCAACAGTTTGTTACTCCTATAAATCGTTGGACTAATTTTTAGTTCTTCCATTGTTTCTATATTTTTTAATAATTTTGATTTTTCTTCTATAGCTTTTTCTTTATGATCACGTGCAACTAAAGATCTTTTCATCATTTTAGCTGCTTTATGTCCAATATAACCTTTATCTGGTGCAATACCTTGTTTAATATTATATTTACTTTTTTCTACTTGATCAGACCAATTTGCTGTTTGTCTAGCAGATTTATCTAATCTAGATATTTCACCTTTTAATTTTTCATTTTGATTTAACTCAAAATTATCTTGTCTTTGCTTATTCTCCCACCATGAACTAAAATTTCCTTTTTGAACCTCAATATTAGTTTTATTAATTGATAAAACATGATCTATGCAATTATCCAAAAAGCGCCTATCATGAGAAACTAATATAAATCCCTTTTTACTATTTAAGTATTCAGCAACAATTTCTCTTGCCTCAATATCTAAGTGATTAGTTGGTTCATCTATAAGTAAAAAGTTATTATCTTTAGAAAATAACAATCCAAGTAAGACTCGTGTTTGTTCTCCTTTACTTAGATTTTCAAATGGTCTTTCTAATATGCTTAAGTCCATTCCTAATTGAGAAACTTCACAATCTAATTTCCAAGTTTCAAAAGATGGCACTATCTCTTCTGCTATTTCATAAGAATTTTTTGATTTATCGTTTATTTCAAATGGAAAATAATCAAAAATTAAATCCGATTTAATTGTTCCTTGATATTCATATTTACCTAGTAATAAATTTAAAAAAGTTGTCTTACCTCTACCATTTCTTCCAATAAATCCTAATTTCCAATTAGAATCTATATTAAATGAAACGTTCTCAAAGATGTTAGTGTATCCACCGTCGTAACCAAATGTAAGATTGCTTACACTTATTGTTGACATGTTATCACCTCTTATTTAGTTTTTTATATTATCATTAAATATTATATTTGTCAATTGCAAAAAAATATAATTAATTGACT
>JAFRMD010000075.1 GCA_017430835.1 Methanosphaera sp. | reverse complement strand
CAGGTCTTGAAGTTGAAAATCTTACTTGTACTTGTATAGATGAATACAATTACAATCTAACAAACATGTATCCAGTAATGTATGAACTGGAAAAGGATTTACAAATAATAAAGAAAAGTGATATAAACTATGAAGACAATGAGAAATATGATTTAATAATTGGCACTATCATAGGTTATGAACAAATGCCAGAAACATACACAGATAAGGAAATTAAAGTTTCAAGACAAAAGCATGCTCATTCAAATATAGAAAAACTGCTTTTGAAATTAGAAAATGAAGGAATAATGACTATAATAATTCCAACAGACTACATATTCAATAAAAACTCCCAAACAATAAAATATATGGAAAACAACACTCTCGATACAATCATTAACCTACCAGAATTTAATAATCATAAATATTCAATATTAATATTTAAGGAAAAATCAGAAGACACACTCCTGATAGATGCAACATATCTGCCAAACTTCAAACTACATAAAAGCACATTCTATAAAGATAAAACAGCTTCAATTTTCTATCATCCAGACATTAGAAAGAAAATTAAATATATACTTAAAACATATTCAAAAAGGGAAGAGATGGAAAACTTTTCACATATAATAACCAAGAAAGAATTAAAAACAATAAAAAGCCTTGAAAACTACAGTATAATACACGTTAAGGAAGAAGAGGATAACATAGATTCATACGAAAAACAACTGAAAAGTCATAGATTTCCAGCCCCTCCATGGATAAAATTTCCAACAATACCATTAGGTTCAATGGGTTGGAGAATGGGTTTCGGTGAAGACTATATCATGCGATATGAGGATTATATAGATGACCTAAACTTATACAGAAAACTATTTCCAAGACCAAAAACCTGGAAGTGGATACGATATGGTGATAAAAACATATCTCAGGAATTAAAAGATTTCATGAAATATTCAGGAGGAAAATATAAATTTTTCACCAGTGATGGAAAGCCAACTTATAATATAAAATATGGTTCAGAAGATGAATATATAAAAATAAATGACACGGAATTGGATTTAAGATTTAAATACTCATTTAGATTTGCAATTCAAGATTATGATACTGCTTATGAGTTTATAGAAGAAGAAAAAGACAAAGATTGGGGCATAAAAGGAAAACCATCATGGGATGAAGTAAAATATACACTCTGCTTAAATGCAAACTATAGTAAAATAGTATCAGATAAAAAACTAGTTGATAAACTACTGGAAACAGAAAATAAAGTCATATTATATTTTGATGATAGTCCATGGGGAGTACAAAAAGACAATGAAAAAATAGTGGGAGAAAATCTACAAGGATTAGCACTAATGCAGATAAGAGATGAAATAAGAAAAGTATATGAAAATTACGACATAATAGACTGGGATATATCCAATTACATGTAAAGAAATAACTGGATAAAGAAAAAAATTAGAAGAATGATTGGAAAAACTTAGTTATATGAAAGATAAATTTAATGAAAATCTTTCAAAATATTTCAAGTAAGTAAATATTACAAATAATTATAAACTCTATATTTTCAACAAAACAGTTATATAGTTTTTAACAAATCCAATTTTTCCTTAAGTATACATTAAGGAAAAAACTAATTTTTTTATATGCGCTTAGATATAATAACAATCATTAGAAAAAGATAATTAAGTGAGAAATTATGAAGAATAAGAAAATATTAATACTGTTTTGTCTATTAATAGTTTTTTTATTATCCTTTAGTATTGTAAGTGCCAAAGATAACACAACAACAAAAACCAAAATAAAGGATAATTCAAAAACCGTTAACAAGGATAAAATAGTACAATCAGAAAATAATAAAAACATTAAAACAAACAATAAAAAAACTAATAAAACAATAGCTAAAGACAAGAACATTCCTAACAAATACACATATAATCTTCCAAAAAAGTCAATTAAAAGTGCTTGGTACTATGATGAAGAATTGGATGATTATATAGAGGAAGAAGATTATTATGATGAATATAACTACTATGAAAGAGAATATCTTCAAATAAATAGTAAATCAACAGCATATGCAAATCAAAAAATTAAGATAACAGTCAAAGCAACAAACCATACATCAAAGCTAAAAGTAGGAAAAGTCAGAGTAAAATTCAACAAAAAAACAATAACAACCAAAGCAGTTAAAAACGGTAAAATAACACTAAACTATAGACTTCCAAAAAAATCAGGAACATACAAAATTACGGCAGAATACATCAAAGGAAAAAAATTAGTGATAAAAACTAAGAATATAACAGTAAAAGATCTGGATAAACTTAAATTCAGCATTTCATCAAAAACATATACGCCGGGAAGCAAATACACATTCATAGCCAAAGTAACAAATCCTTACAAAACAGTCAACTACGGAAAAGTAAAACTAACACTAAATGGAAAAACAATTGCTAATAAGAAAGTAAGAAATGGTAAAATAACATTCAAATACCAATTACCTAAAACACTCAAAACATACAAAGTAACGGCATCATACATTAAAAATAATAAAGTTGTAACAAAAATAACAGATAAAATTAAACTAGGTTACAATAGGAATATTTATTTACATAAAGTATTGGATGTAAAAAATGGAAATTATATCAACCTTAAAGCATCAGTAAAGAATAGTGACGGTTCTTACACTCAAAGTGGAAAAGTAGCTTTCTTTATTGATAATAAACTTATCAAATCAGTTAAAGTGAATTATGGGGAAGCATCATTTAATTATAGGGTATATAAAACTGCTGGAAAACATATAATTAAAGCAACATACTACAATTATCTAAATCAAGTTGATTCAAAGAATTCATTAGATGATTTGATGGTAACTAACCCTCTGAATGTACCTAGAGGAGTTTCAATTAAAACAATGAAAATTGAATATGGTCGCGATATTCATCT
>JAFRMD010000011.1 GCA_017430835.1 Methanosphaera sp. | reverse complement strand
GTTCCTGTCTTGGTTGTTTTGTATACTTTTGTTGCTACTCCTTTACTGTTGGTTTTAATGGTGTATGTTTTGGATCCGAATTTTATTGTTACTTTCTGGTTTTTGAGAATTTTACCTTTATTATCTTTGAGTGTTACAGTTGCTTTTACTTTGCTTCCTTTGTATAGTTTGGTTTTGCTTAGTTTGATTGTTGTTTTTGTTGTTGTTTTTGTTTTGTTTGGATATTCCTCAGGTTCTTCATCTTCGGGGTCTTCAGGTTCTTCATCTTCGGATACTTTGAATGTGTTGTCTGAAATTGTTGTATCTTTTCCTTGGTCTTCTATTACTCCATCATAGCTTTCATATTCATTTTCAAATGTGTTGTATGTTATTGTCACATTATCTGCATTGTTGTATATTTCTTCACCATTAATAGCATCATCATTATTAAATGTGTTGTTTTTTATTATAGTAGAATCTCCGTAATTGTCTATTGCTCCTCCATATTCTTCAGCAGTGTTATTATTAAATGTGTTGTATGTTATTGTAGCAGTATCTCCTTCATTGTCTATTGCTCCACCAAATTTTGCATGATTATTTTTAAATGTGTTGTTAGTTATTGTAGCATCAAAACGGTTGTATATTGCTCCACCCTGTCTTGCTGAGTTATTATTAAAGTTGTTGTTACTTATTGTTGCTTTATATCCATTGTTGTATATGGCTCCCCCATAAGTACTTACAGGTTCATATCCTTCTAATCCGTTATTTTTAAACTTATTGTTTGTTATAGTTACATAGTTTCCTTTATTGTATATGGCTCCTCCTTCTACTGGATGAAATGCACCAACGCGGTGTGCTTCAAGACTTGATACGGTACATGTTACGTAGAAATTAGTGAAAGTGGAGTCTTTTATTGTAGTATAATTTCCTTCATTGTATATGGCATTTCCATTTGGGTAATCGTTTGAATATGTGTCAAAGTATGCATTAATGCCCGGTGAATCAAATGTACAATTTTCAACATTTATTGTTGACTGACTATAAATTGCCTGGTCTGTTGTAACGAAATTTAAGTTTGAAAATGTTACGGTTAAATCTTTATTATAAACCTGATTTTTTAGGATAATCTTTTTGTTGGATTGTCCTTTGATGGTAAATGTATTAGTTCCACTTTTTACACTAACATCTTTTTGAATGTTAATTTCATCCGTATATGTGTCGGAAGAGCTTGAGGAAATTAAGTTAATTACTCCGTTATTGTTAACATTTGCCAGAGCATTTGTAATGTTTGTTGGGTTGTTTATTGTTTTACCATCTCCAGTACCTGTCGAGGTAACATAAATATTTTCTATACCCGTGCTTTTTTTACTTTGATGTTTAGTTTCGTTTTTTGTTAATTTCTTATTAGTAACCTTTTTTACAGGTTCTTTTACAGTATTAGTATTAGTTTTTACACTAGTTTTAGCAGTGTCTTTTACTACTTTAGTGTCTTTAGTGCTTGTCTTGTTTGTAGTTGCTGCACTAACCAGACCTACAAGTAGTATTGTAATTGCTACCAGTAAAAAAATCTTGCCTAAAGTTTTTTCTTTCATCTTATTTTTCACCTTCTATTTGGTATGTTATATTAATCAATGTATTAATATGATAATAGATATAATAAATTGTTTTAATTATATGTATTCTTTGGGTTCTGTTTTTAATAATTGTTGTTGGGTTTTAGTTTTAAATAGTTCTTTTTATCAGCTTTTAGATATTTATTTTCTTAGTATTTTGTTTATTATATCTGTTGTGGGGACTGTTTTGGATAGAAGGTGGAGGGGGCATCTAGATTTGTTTTATTTGCTACGATTTGGATTGATATTTAATGTTTTATATTAATTAACAGGTTTATGGCTTTTATTTTTTAAAATAAAATTTTTTTGTGGGGGATTATACGTTGGAATTATTGTTGATATTAAAAAGAGTTTGAGGATTTTGGGGATGCTTGATAGTATTAGTAAGTTATATTGTTTACTTATTTTCTAGCCTTTTTAATATTTGTAGCACAATAATAAAATGTAGCACAATATAATAGATAATTTTAGTTTAGCGTCCTTTCCAAGTTAAATCACCAAAAAATTAGTCTGCAAAAAAATAATATAAAAATTATTGAAGCAGGCTCACATTATTGTGATAATTGGTAATGATTGAAATAAATTCAATAAAAAAAAGAATGATAAAATGAGGTTAATTTAAGCTTTAAGTAACTTTTTACTAGCCTTACTCTTTAGGTACATGTAGTTTCCGTTGTATGTTGCTTTGATTGCTTTTCCAAGTGCTGATTTTACTACTTTGTATGTGAGTGTTATGGTTCCTTTCTTGTTGGTTTTCTTCGTGTAGCTTTTAGATCCTATCTTGATTGCTACTTTCTCGTTTTTAATTGCTTTGTTGGATTTATTTTTTAGTGTTGCTGTTATTTTGATTTTGTCTTTTACTTTTGCTTTTGTTTTGCTTAAGGTTAGTGTTAGTTTGGTTTTGATTTTTGGCAGTACTTTCATCTTGGTGTTGGCACTGCTTTTGTAGTAGTTTGTGGTTTCTGCGTAATTGGCGGTTACTTTGATATTGCCTGTCTTGGTTGTTTTGTAAGTTTTTGTTGCTATTCCTTTGCTGTTGGTTTTAACTGTGTATGTTTTGGTTCCGAATTTAATTTTTACTTTCTGATTTTTGATTATATTGTTTTCATCATCTTTTAGTGTAATTGTTGCTTTTATGTTGCTTCCGCTGTATAGTTTTGTGGTGTTTAGTTTAATTGTTAAAACGGTCTCTGCTTTGTCATTGAATTTATTGTTTGTAATTGAATTTTGTGTAGAATATTCATCTATGTATATGGTTGATGGGAAGTTACTATCATAAATATTATTTTCAATAACTGTTTCTCTTCCTTCATCTATGATTGTAGAGGATTCAGAATCTGCTATATTTTCTTGGAATGTGTTATTGTTTATTTTGTTATACCCATGAATTATTTCTTCATAATCATTTTCATAGTGTCCTTCAATATATACAGGGGATCCATATCGATATACATAGATACCATTTTCTACTAAATAGTGTCCTTCCACCCATATTTTTTCTCCAGTAGGAGTATAGTAGATTTCCCTTGGAACGTATATGGCAGAACCTTCTTTTGCAGTATTAAACTTGAATATATTTTTTTCAATCTTACTGTTATTTCCCTCATCACAAATTGCACCACCATAATATTTTACCTTATTGTTATTAAATTTACTGTCTGAAATAATTAATTTTCCCTTGTTGTATATTGCTCCACCATAATCTTCTGCTTGGTTGTTGTTTAGTGTGGATTGGGTGATGGTTAAGTTTCCCTTGTTGTATATTGCTCCTCCATCTTTTGCTTTACAATTTGTTATTTTTAGGTTTTTGATATTAACAGTACTGCCGGAGGGTATGTCTAAAAATTGATATTTTTTATTTCCGTTTATTGTTTTTCCGTTTCCATTTATGTTTAAAGTTTTGATAGAATCACTTAACTCTGTATTACTGGTTAGTTTTATGTTTGATTTGATGTTGATGTTTACTTTCTTGTAGTTGTCACTTGTTAGTGCTGAGTGTAATGTTTTGAAGTTGGATACAGTATACGTTTTAGTAGCTGCAGTTTTCCTTGTTTGATTTAAAGGTTTTTTGGTTATTTCCTTTTTTGTTATAGTATTATCAGTAACTTTTTTAGCAGGTTCTTTAATACTCTTAGTTGCAGTTTCAACACTGGTTTTAGTAGTGTCTTTTACTACTTTAGTGTTCTTGGCAGTGCTTGTCTTGTTTGTTGTTGCTGCACTAACCAATCCTACTAATAGAATAGTAATTGCTAATAGTAATAGAACCTTTGTTATGTTCCTGGTTTTCATTTGCTTGCTCACCTTCTTTGATGTCATATTATTAATCATTTGATTAATATGGTAATAGTTATATAAGTTGTTTTAATTATAATTATATTTAATTATTAATTTAATTAATAGGATTTTCCAGGATTATGTTATCCTTTAGGAAGAGTAAAAAATAGTAATTTTAGAAACTATGTGATAGATTATATTGATTTTCATTAGTGGACTGGTGTTGTGTACTTGGCTGATTTTATTGTAAGAAAATGGAAGAAAAATTTTCAAAAATGGGTGGAGACAGTAAAAAATTTACTGCTTTTTTAAATGATATGGAAAATATAAAACAGGATAAAATCTCATAAACTAATTTTCAATGAATGAAAAATCTTTTAACATATATTTAAATATACATACCTCATATTTAATAATAGTATAAAATAATGGAATTATAGGGTTTTATGGAAAAATGTTTGGAAAAAGGAAGGAAAATGATAAAAAGATAAAAACAGATTCTAAAAAGATTATAGATGAAAATTATATTAGTGAAGTTGAATCAAATTTAGAATGGAAAAATATTAAAATATTCATCAGTTCCACTTTCAAAGATATGCATGCTGAAAGAAATTATTTAATTACAGAAGTATTTCCAGAATTAAAAGAATGGTGTTTAGAAAGAAGAATATTATTAACAGAAATTGATCTTAGATGGGGAGTTACAATAGCAGATGCCGAATCAGGCAATACGATTAATGCATGTTTACAATCAATTGATAATTGTCGACCATTCTTTTTATGTTTTATTGGTCAAAGAAGAGGATGGGTTCCTATTCTTAATGAAACTCCTATTACAGAAAGAACTTATATAAATTATCCGCATGTGAAAGAATATATTGGAAATTTATCCATTACTGAAATGGAAATAGAACATGCAACTTTAGCACCTATGATAAAAATTTTAGAAAATGATTCAAGAAAAATTCATTCCAAACATTCATTATTCTTTTTCAGAGAAAATCCTTTTATTAATGTAGAATTAACAGAAACCCAAAGGAAAGTATATTTAAATGAAAATAAAAATGATGATGAAAAAGTTAAAGAATTAAAAAATTTTATAAAAAATGACTTTAAAACATTTAATTATTCTTGTGATTGGAATAATAAGATAGTCACGTCTGAATTAGTTAGTACGGGAGAAGAACAAGGTGGATTAACAAATTTCAATTATCAGGGGACTCCTCTTAAGGAAATTATTATCCTGGAATTAAAAAGACAAATACGAGAAGAATTTCCAGATAATAAACCAATCCAAACAGTAGACAGTTATCTTGAAGATGCCTTACTACAAAAATTAGAAACAGATTTTCGTTCACTTGACTTTGTAGGAAAAGAAAAGGAAATTCAATATCTTAATAATTTTTTAAAACAAAATGAAAAAAGAATTCTTTTAGTAAATGGAGAAGAAGGAATAGGTAAAAGTACATTGCTTTGTTACTGGAATAAAACAATAAAAGAAAAGGGAATTAACTCAATTATTAGAATTTGTCAAACAACCTCTGAAAGTTATTCAGTTAAGGATTTGCTTCATAGTATTGGAACTGAAGTCGGTATTTTTAATGGAGATAAAGAAATTAATAAGAGGGATTTTTTAGATAATGAATTCTTCAATAAATTAAAAAGTAAAAATATTAATGTATTGATAATATGTGATTTTATACAAATACAAGGTGAGTGGCCAACCTATATTAAAGAAGTTCCGGAAGATTTTCATGTAATACTTACTTCCTATGATAAAAAATATACAGATAGTTCTCATGAATTAATAATAGAGGGTTTTGTGAATGATGATGAAAAAATTGAATTGATTGATAAATATATGGATAACTGTTTAAAAAATTTGGATAAAAAACAAG
The DNA here is from genome assembly GCA_017430835.1 of Methanosphaera sp. The sequence goes on along the minus strand of JAFRMD010000011.1, from coordinate 6,773 downwards.
AAGAATTAATATTATCAAAAACTGCATCAAGATCCCCTTTATTTTTAGGAATTATATTAAATGAAATTAAAAGTTTTGGTTCCTTTGAGGAATTAAACAAAAAAATAGACAATTTTGGTACTGATATCCCATCTGCATTCAAAGAATTAATAAAAACACTTGAAAACGATACACTATTTCCATCAGATTTTTCAAATTATGTATTATTAATGTTAACTTTATCTAGATATGGATTAACTGAAAATGATTTGTTGGTGGGATTAGAAAATCTTAATTTTAATAATAAAAATATAACCTCAACATTAAGAATATTCTTACGTAGAATAAATAATTATACATTATATAATAAAGGTGTTTATTCTATAAAATACGCTAGTTTAAAAAGAGTTATATTATCAGAAAATAGATTCATAGAAACTCAAATAAGAAGAACTTTAATAATGATATATAAAAGTAATATCTTAAATAACACTAATTCTAAAAAGGATAAAAATAGTACCAGTACGGATTTATTAAGACAATTAGAGATAATTAATGATTTTGATGGAATTTTGGAAGTTTTTAAAAATGATAAAGTATTAGATGGTGTTTTTCCAAGCACTTATTTGATGGAATATAAGAATAATCAGAATTATTTTCAAATATTTATAAATGAGAATTTAGAAAAGATGCTAAGGGGTAGAAATTATTTGGGTTTTACTCTTAGAGATAGTAAAAATGGAAGAAAAATTCTTAGGCAAATTTCATTAATATTAGTACAAAAAAGTGCTAATCTTATGAAAAAAAGCAATGACAAATATCCTGATCCAAAGTATAAAATTGTTGAAAAATTTTATGAAGAAAAGGATATGAAAAGTTATTATGAGTATAGAACATCTTATTTTGAAATTCCGGCATATTTCAAAGCATCAATTGCTTATGCTCTGTTAGGAATTAAAAATGAAGAAAAAAACCAGGAAATAAGAAACTTCTTTATAGAATATGAAAATATTCTAAGTAAAAATGGTCTCAGTGCATTCATGAATTATCTGTCAAAGTTTGGGAATGGACAATTGGGCTTAGAAGGCTCTTTAGAACTTAGAGCTGATTCTGTTGTAGATGCTCTTAAATTTTTAAGAAAAGAAAAAGAAAAATTTTTTTAACTAAAATTAAAAACAAATAAATCCAAAATGAAATATGATTTCTTTATAACTTTTCTTTACCTTCGGTTTCATTAACTTTTCCAGGATACCCTGCCTAGTTGACCAACTTTTATTTAAATTAATTTTTCTAGACATAAGATTATATTTGTACCACAATGTCCTTAATCATTTTTCCATGTCCAAAACATTATTAACAGGGATTCATTGCAATGAACAGTTCCATCATTATATGTTGTTGAATAAAGCATTATTATTTTTTTAACTCATTGATTTCTTCCTTTAACCAGTTGATTTCATTTTTCAACTCTTGAATTTCCTTATTTGATTCTAATTCATCTTCGAGGTCATCCTTGATTTCATCATATGCATTTTCGGAGTTGATTTTTTCTCTTTGATCTTTGATTACCAATGAGAATAATATTACTCCTATAACCGATGCAAATAACATTTCAGGATAAATTTTTTGTATCAGTGGGAATGAAATATCTGGTGGTGTCATTACAACAACAAGTAACATTTCAAATCCTGTGTATAGGAACATTAATACAATGGCTGGAATAGGTTGTGGGAATTTTTTATCGTTCCAAATAAAGATTAGGCTTCCAATTATTCCACTAATTATTGTTGCAATGGCACATGGCAATGCAGTAGAACCTCCCACACTATATCTGAATGCTCCTGATATGATTCCTATGGGAATTCCTACAAGAGGACCTCCAAATAATCCGCCAATCATTACGACCATGCATCTTACATTGGCTCGTGCACCCTCAATATTAATGTGGAAATGGGTAGCATAAAGACTCAGTAATGCAAATATAAGGAAACATATAAAAAGATTTTTTTTCGTATATTGTCCCCGTAAAATCTCCTTGAATGGTTCAAGTAGTGTAGACATAAGAATAAAGATTAAAATTACGGATAAAGCTCTAAACATTTCCAGATAGGGACCAAAAAGTGATGCAGTATTTGATTTGCCACTGAAATATGAAGTCATAAGACCTATTATGGTTATCATAACCAATGATGCTATTTCATATAATGAACCCTTCCTTTCTCTTAATTTACTTAATCTTGATGTAATAAACCCTAATATAATTATGGTAGGTATTACAGTTGAAAAGTAATCCAAAGTTCCCAGATTGAAATTTATTCCACTTTTTAAGTTATAGTCAATTAACCTATGAAAAGTATTATATTTGAAATTATCAATAACAGATATATTATGTTCATTTTCAAATAGTTATGCTTAATGTTTAATTTCTTTTTTAGCATTGCAATCATACGTATGAATATATTTTATAAAATCTTATTGATTGTATTTATATTTGAGCTGATATTAATAATTTATATTTTTTATTTAACGAAAAATAAATAGGCTGTTTTAGTAGTTTAAGACAAGAAATATGTCATTTTCTGCTATCTCTTCTGAAAGCGCTTTATTCTATAATTTAAATGATGTTTAAGTTATCAATTAACATAGAATTTAAAATAATTATATAATATTTAGGCTCTGTTGCAATCCTCTTTCTGATTATTGTTGTATGATCTTATTTGATATTTTATATTATCATTGTTTGTTTTTTGTGCGTTTTCTAAATAATTATCATCTTGATTATGTATATGCCAATAAAGAAATAATTGAAAAAACCACATTAACAAATAATGGAAATAAAGTTAATAAGGATTTACCTAATGAATTTGAAATTTTGAACCATTGGAACTGGATTAGTTTAAGTGATTATTTACCAATTACATTCAAATTTTATTAAAAATATTAAATGGAATTATTTTTTTAATCTTTTTTTATCAGCAGTTATTTCCTTACAATAACTTTTTTTACTTTATTTTTCATCAGCAACATTAAATAAAGATAATTAGCTCAATACTAGTACTAGCTAAAACCACGTGAATCTATTTAAAGGAAAATTTTTCTTTGAGAAATTTATCAACTTCAATGTTTTTATTCTGATACATATAACATGTGCCATTATATTTTAATAATTTTTCATAGGTTCATGTAATTTTACACTAATATCTACTCTTAAATTATATTCAATTCCTCTTTCGTATAATTATTATAATCATATAAAAATTCTAATTTTAAAATAAAAAGCTGTTAGAATATGGATTTAATCATAACACGTCAATCAAATACTGATTTTAATATAATTAAGATTTGGAAATGTTCTATTAATATTTCAACTATAACTAATATAATTAATTGATATGATAAGCAAATTAGCATTTGGGAGGATATTTAAGCTATTGAAAAGATAAAATATAATCTAAACGCTGCTGATGATTAATTAAAACATAAAACGAATGAAAACATTTAATTAAATCAACAGGTAATATCTAATATTATATTAATCCACAATGATTAATAAAATAGGTATGAATGAAGGTGAAAGGAAAATATGAAAAGCAAACATATACGAAAGGTATTATTACTGGTAGCAATCACAATACTGCTTGTAGGCCTGGCAAGCGCAGCAACAACAAACAAAACCAATACAAACAAAGACACCAAAATAATCAAAGACAACACAAAAAACATCAAAACAACAACTGCTAAAACAAAAAAAGCAACTACAAAAACCGTTACCAGTAATAAAACCCAAACAAATAAAGTAAAAGAAAAAACATCTGAGAAGAAGACACATAAGATAGAAAAAATTAAGCAAAAAAACACGAAAACAAAAACAGAAATAGAAGCAACAAGTTGGAACGATTTACAAAGCATAATTGGAGATATCAGTGAAAATACAACCATAAAACTAGAAGAAGGCTCATCATTTACGACAACACAAACAATCAGATGGTATAATCAAGATTATACTCTTACAATTGATGGAAACGGACAAACAATAAACGGTGACCAAAAACAACTATTTTTTATCTATAGAGGATCTACTTTGGTTCTAAAAAATATTACAATAACAAACGCACAAGCTGAACAGGGGGGAGCAATATACAACGAAGGAACTTTAACGATTACGGACTCAACATTCATAAATAATCAAGCAACTGGAGAATATAGCTACCCTGAGGGTCCTTATGGTAATATAGAAACAATATGCGACACTTATGGGGGAGCAATATACAACAGTGGAATCTTAACCATCACACATTCCACACTAGAAAACAACAAAGCAACAGCAATAACAGCACCAAGTATGTATGGACATACAGATGCTTGGGGAGGAGCAATATGCAACGACGGTGGAACTTTAACCATCACAGACTCCACACTCACGAACAACCAAGTAACAACAGAAATCTGTGAATGGTCAAATGGTAATGCTCGGGGAGGAGCAATATGCAACAACCGTGGAACTTTAACCATCAAAAACACAACACTAAACAACAACAATGCAAACGCAAAAACAACAGATTTTCATTCAAATGCTGATGCTATGGGAGGAGCAATATACAACTTATATGGTACTTACAATATTACAGACACAAAAATTTATAAAAATACTCCCGCTAACTTCATCATAAACGAGACAAATAACATACAACTAGTAAATGAGGATAATTACATTTCTATCGTTAATTTTAGTATCATAGCTGATGGTAAAGAAATAGGAAATGGTACTAGTGTAAATAATTTAACACAGTTTACAATATCTGATGAATATGATAACGTGGAAATAATAATAAACGGAACTGATGAAAAAACAACAAATAACCATTATGTACTCAAATCCAACATAGCAAACGTAACTAATTACACAGAATTAGTAGAAACAATAGATAAAATCAAAACTGAGAAATATAATAGTTATATAATTAACTTACACCCTGGAAATTATAATGCTACAACAAGTATAGACTGGGATGAATCAGCTACTAAAAATTTAATCATAAACGGTTACAACAATACACTCAACGGAAAACAGGAACATCAATTCATACAAATAGGTAGTGGACTAAATTTAACACTAAATAATATTACAATAACCAACTACACCACAACAGTAAATGGAGGAGTAATATTCCAATCATCTAAAGGTATTTTAACTATCATTAATTCAACCTTCTCAAAAAACACTGCAAAACGGGGAGGAGTAATATATGCAAATGGACTACTTATAGTTAAGGATAGTTTTTTCTTAGAAAACCAAGCAACAGGAGATGAACTGGTATCTTCTGGAGGAGCAATAAACGGAGTTGACATTGACATATTTAATTCCACATTCACAAACAACACCTCAATAATAGGAGGTGCAATACTGGGATTTAATGTAAATATAAGTATATGCAATCTCACAGAAAATGATGCGAAACTTGGAGGTGCAATATATATTGAACGAACATTGAATGTTAGTGATTCATACTTCATCCAAAACACTGCTAATGGTGAGGGTGGAGCAATATACGTACAAGGACACTCTGGGGAAGGTAATTATTATTGTGAAAATGTAGGTAACCATTTTGAAGGCAACCGTGCAACAACCGAAACAATATACTTCAAATATACCTTTACAAAAATCATTAAAGATAATACATATAAGAATACAACAATAGGATATAATGATTTCGTATTAAATATTGATTCATCAAAGATAGAGTTCTTATCAACTGAGACTTTACCTTTAAAGATTAGTGCTTCATTATTACATCCTGACTGGTACGATGAAAACATACCAAACCAGTTAACATACAATGTAAACATCAAAGATACAGAAAAGTTCAATGTTACAAACACTTCATTTAAAGTTGATTTAATCAATTATAAAGGAAAATACACTGCAAATGTTTATAACGACATCTTCCAAACAAGTAACAATGTAGAATTCACAGTTCTGATACCTACAAGCATCAATATGAAAATAATAGACAATACTATGGGTAATGTAATAATTAACGTTGATGTTAAAGACATTAATAATGGACATGTCACCTCTGGAGTATTAAATGTGTATAATGATGATAATGAGATTGCAAGCATACAGTTAAAAGGTAAATCCGAAACCATTACTTTAGACCTTGATAAAGGTGGATACACATTAAAATTTGAATACAAACCAGAAAATACAGATTACTATGTAAATACTACACTAACAAAGGATATAACAGTCACATCCGCTACAAGTATGACACTTACCAATATTACAAACCCTATATATGTTGGCGATGAAATAGTACTAAATGGAACACTAAAAGACACCAAAGGTAGAGGACTAAACACCAACATTACAGTAACAATAAACAACAAAAAAGAAACAGTCAAAGTAACCGATGGAAACTTCCAGGTAAAATACACACCAACACAAGAAGAAACAGTAAAAATCATAGCTGCATTCACTGGAGACAAATACAACCTACAATCCAACACTACAAACACATTCAAAGTACAAAAAATCAACACAAAACTAACACTAGCCAAAGTAAAAAACATTTACGTTGGAGACAAAATCACACTAAACATCACACTAACAGATAATAACGGTAACAAAATAGCAAACAAAACAGTACAGGTACAAATAAACAATGAAAGTACAACATTCACCACAGACAAAAAGGGTAACATTGTATATTCTAAAGATTCGAAAGATGCTGGAACATTCAAAATAACAGTAGCATTCAAAGGTGACAACCAATACAACCAATCAGATAACG
>JAFRMD010000074.1 GCA_017430835.1 Methanosphaera sp. | reverse complement strand
GTAACATACTCGCTAATAGCTTCTTCAAGCTCATTTTTTTTTGTAACGTTTAATACATTGATTTTAGTTTTTCCTGCCATATATAATTATATGTTAAAAGAAGTATATAAATCTATCATTTTAGTTTGGTAATATACTATAGTTTGATGTGGAGATTACCATTTCTCCACAACACTTTTTATTTTTGGAATTATTTATATTGTTTCTAATTTTTTAAATCTTTCGATTACTTCTTTTTCTTTTAAATCTGTGTATATCTGTGTTGTTTGTATGTTTTCATGTCCTAGAAATTCTTTTACATAGTTTATTTCATTGTTTTTTAGTGCTTCTATTGCAAATGTGTGTCGTAGGTTGTGTGGTTTCAGATTTTCCGGATAGCACTGGTATTTTTTTATTATTTTTATTTGACGAATTTATTTTTAAGATAAGTATATATATTAATAAATTAGATAATACTAACCATACTAATGACTTTCAGATAAACGGTGGAAAGCATAGTAATTAAGTGAAATGTCTATGTTAGAATCTATTTATAGATTCTTTTAACATGGCATTTAAAAAATATAATTTTTTACTTTTATTTAGTAATTATAATTTTTAGATAAGTATATATACTTATTAATTAAATATTATTAATCATACTATTGACTTCAGTAGGTGGGGTCAACATAGTATTTAAGGTGTAAAAAATGTTTTTTATGAATCTTTAATTAGATTCATTTAAGAATAACATTTTTTTAGATTAAAATTATTTTTAACATTATTTTTAACATCAAATTTTAACAATTTAAGGTTATTATTTATTTTTTCAAAAATTATTAGTACTATTTATTAAAAAAGTAATACTGTAGGTATAATGATGATCCTCTTTTGTTTTTAATATAATATTAATACACCTTAATTATATTTTAAACATCTTTAACAGACTATTAAGGAGGTGAAACTATGTTTGATCCCACCTATCAAGTTTTGACATTAACATTAATGTTACTTGAAATTTTAAAGGAAATAATTTCTTTATACAAAATATTGAAAGAATAACCTCTCCTATTCTTTAACTAAAAAATAGTCAAACGACACAGGATTCTGATTATACCTACACTTCATATAGTAACTACAACTATTATTTTTTACAAATTTTTTATTCTTGTATTATCTTTCTATTTTTTTATATTTATTCTATTTGTTCGAATATTATATTAATATACGACAAAACAACACAAAACACACCACCAAAAATAAACAAAACAACATTTCATACAGAAGACATTAAACAAAAAGAATTAAAACATGAAAAAAATTAAAAACAAAAAGATTATTTTTTTCCAATCAAAATAAACAAATCACCAAAAACATGCCCAACAGCATAAATCATAGGAAAAAAATGCATGACATATAACTATAAAAGAACAAAAAAATATTAATGAATCTGACTTAATAAATAAACACGTTCCTCCTATCTTCCTATATTTGCATTAGCTTATAAAAAGTAACTATAAATCTAATCAGTTATTTATGGAAGAAATATTAAAAAAAATAGCATTAAAGAACAAGTATGATATATCATCATAATTGTTGCACACTCTCAAATCCGCTACTTTAAATAATTAAATATACATCTAACATTGACCACTATTAATATTTAATTACTGCATTGATAATATACTCATTACCGACCAGTATAATTATAGATTAATATGAATACGTCATGAATAATTAATCATATAATTAATTATTTAAAATGGAATTATCAAATGAGTTAATGGTTAAAAAATAATCAATTCATAAGCAGGGTAATTAAACATAGGACAACCAACATATTATCCTAAAAAAAGAGAAAAAGAAGTATAAATGGTTTTTTTAAGTTAAAGAATGAATAATGCCTATTGCCGGATTATCATCATCGGATGGAATTGGTTTATTTTCATCAATAACCAATCCTATAATGTAACTCTTATTATTCTTTTTAAAAGTATAGAACATACAGTTATAACCACTGCTTTTATAATTCTGCTGATTTACTTTGATATTGTCAACTGTAATATTCTTCTCATCGACAAAGTTATAACCATTCTTTATTCGATTTTCCTTAGCTTTAGCAGGATTCTTAATGGAACCTTCAAAGATGCTTATCACATTATCTTCGTTATACATTACCATCTGATTATCTTTCTCCATAAGCGTATATCCTTCTGGAATACTGAATGAAGACTTGCCATAAACAATTGTATCATCAGCATAAATAGCTGAAACGCTTAACAAGGCCAATAATATAATACCGACAAGTAATATGGACTTGAATTTCATTTTAATCAAACACTCCCATCAAATTAATTTAAAAAGATTTGATATGATAATAAATTATGTTCTAAGGAATATAAAAACTTTTCAATAAATTTTAATCAGTACCCTAATATGATAGGAAATCCAGTATTTCATAAACCGTGTCTATAATCTTCAACGGATAGCTGTCATTGTATGCCAGGCTATTTCCCTGACCATATGATACAAGCACCATGTCAATGCCGCTTGCTTTTGCAGCGTCTATATCAGCCGTCTTATCACCAAAGTATAGTACCTTATCCTTGGCTATACCCGCATCCCTGATTATCCTGTTTAACCTGTAAGGATCAGGCTTATTCGGAAGTCCCTTTATTTCACCGGAAACATAAGCAAATTCAACCCCAACAAAGAACTCGTCAACCATTTCATTCAGATTATCCTCATCCCTGTTGGAACATATTGCAAGAGTTATACCCTCCTTTTGCAGCCTTTTAAGCACTTCAAGGACACCCTCATATAGGAATGTGTTATGCTGTGGACTGTCCTTATAGTTGATGGTAAAGGCGTCCATGAATTCATCTTCAAATCCCTCCACTTGTTTATGCAGAAATTCCCTGAATACTTGATAGTCCAGGCCCTCCAATTCCATGTCAAATGTTGGAAGATTAAATTGTTTGAGGGTTATGTTGAAGTATTTGATTGAATCACGATAGCTGTCAATCAGTGTTCCATCAAAGTCAAATATGTATAATTCCTTCATTGATTAGCTCCATTATCTCTTCCGGCTTATCTATCACTCTTAATGGGTATGTGCTGGCATAGTCCTCGGGACTTCCCTGCCCGTATGTTACAAGTACAAGGTCAACTCCCGCATTCTCTGCTACCTTGATATCGGCGTCCTTATCTCCGAAGTATATTACCTCATTTTTTTCTGCACCTTCACTTTCTATTATCTGATTTAACCTATATGGATCAGGCTTATCTGGCACACCTCTTCTGAAGCCTGAGATATACTTGAAATCTATGTCCTTGAAAAATCTCTTTGCAAGCTTTTTTACAACCGTTTCATCACGATTGGAACATATTGCAAGAGTTACGCCCAATTGCTGAAGTTTACACAGTACGTCCGTCATGCCATCAAATGCCTTGGTATTATCCAACGGGTGATTTGCAAATACCTCTATGTATCTTGAATATACCAGCGTTTTTTTCCCTGCATTGTTGTCATTGAGATATTTTCTAAATGTGGGATAATGCATGGTCCTATAGTCAGCCTCATAGGGGGCTATGTTAAATTCCACCAGTACCTGATTGACGCAATTAAATGAATCCTCTATCGTATCCAGTATCATACCGTCCAAGTCGAATATAAATAATCGTTTCATATTATTATATTTTGTAGTTGAAAATATAATACTTTTAACATATGCGAGTATGTGATTAGAAAAAAATCGGATTGCTACAAATTATAACGTTACGGCATTTGCTTTTTGTGGATTAATATTACCCATTTAGGTAGTGTCCAAAATACAGTCTGACTTCCTATAAATTTAATATTTTTTCAGTGGGTTGTATTACAAAGACCGGTAAGATAAAATCTGTTTTTCCCAAGCATACTCTATAATTCCATCTTGATCTATTAGCCCTCATTTTTC
>JAFRMD010000073.1 GCA_017430835.1 Methanosphaera sp. | reverse complement strand
CACTATGCATACAACAAGGGTTCATGACAAAAACAAAAATGCAACAACTAGCAGAAGGAAACATAGAAGGAAGACCACCCATAAAACACAGAAGAAAAAATAAAACCCAAAAATCAAAAAATCATACAAATACAACTGTACTCCAAAAAACAAAGCAAACAACAATCTTAGATTACCAAAAAGACAAACAAAAAACACTGTTTAACTACCCATAAATCGAGTACCCTATATAAGCAAGTCAAATACAATTACCATCAATACATTGAACATGATATTCAATCAGTCATTCACAAATGGTCACTTGATAGTATACATTGACGGAAAAATAGTATTTAACGATACGGTGACGGATGATATTTACAGGATAATACTTGAAATAACAAGTAAACTCCTAGGCCAACATGAACTAACGGTTGAATTTACAAACAACAATAATCAAACACAAAACTATACAGAAAACATTACAATAACAATATAATGTTTAAAATATAGATAACCACCCCCTTCTTTTTACCTTTTTTTTAGGAAGTTATTCTAATGGGAAATCCTGTAATAAATTCCAAGAACTTAAAAAAGCCTTTACAAATCAGACAAAAAAATATTATTTCATGTCAACATTCATCATGATTAAAAAACATTTAATCAAAAGATAAAAAATACTATAAAAAATATTAAAAATTGGGGAATTATATGTTAATAATAAAATAAAATGATATAAATCCTTTAAATAATATAATAATGGTAATTTCCCCCCCCCCCAATTAGATTAAACTGGATTATATGTATTCAAACAGATTATTAATGAAAAAAATTCAATCAATAAAAATAAACAAAATAATCAACTATCTAATTAAAATAAAACATATTATACTCTTTCTAATATATAAATAAAAACCGTATATTTATTAATTTTCAAAATTAAAGATAGTAACAATAATAAAATTTATATTATTTTACATAAAAAATCTTTAAACGCTAATGTTTACTTAATATTTTTCAAAAAATACATCTCAATTATGAGATTAAACAAAACAATAACATATATAGAAATGAATCCTACAGAATGCAACATTCTTCTAGTGATTTGCATAAATTTTATTATTAACCAAAAAAAATAACTCTAAAAAAAAATAATTATGAGGCTGAATACAAATGAATATGAATGTAAAAAGTATATTCTTAGTCTTGGCAATATTAACACTACTTGTCTCTGTAGCCGGTGTATGTGCAGCAGATGATATCGATAATACTGATGAATCAATTAGCACGCTACAAGATACCAGCAGTGATGTGATACAAAAACAGACAACAAGTCCAAGTGATAATAATAACCCGGACACAAGGAATATTGAAAAATCAATTAAACAATTAAAAGAAGATTCAATTACAATAGATGATATTGAATATACCAATTCTATTGAAAATGAAGAAATTGATGAAATTTATATTGAGGAAAGCACATTCATTAATAATGTTCAAATATCTGACTCACTAGAAAGTGAAGCACCTCTTTATATTAACAACTCAATTATTAATACATATTTTGGTATTTATGGCAATGAAAATACAATATTTATACATAATTCTACATTGAATTGTGAACTTTATACTGAAAAAGACACAATACTTATAATAGATGAATACACCACATTAAATGATGATTTTTATATTGATAATTGGGATGTGAATATTTACACCAACAATAGCGAAATAATAAATTATTTCAAAGACAATGGCGTATATATCGGCAATTCAATTATTGAAAATGAAGAAATAACTGATTATATAACAAATTATGGAAACTTAACTGTTAGAAATTCAACATTAAATGGAGAAATAAATAACGAAGGTACTCTAAGAATCGAAGATGATGTTATATTTGGAGATGAATTCATATATGCTGGTAATGGTGAAATAATAATCAACGACATTAGTAGACTTGCACCATATATGAATGAATATAATAATAACTATGCATTCAATAATGTAATTATAAATAGAAACAAATTCAATCATGCAAATATCAGCTTTACTAATTCAACATTAAACTCAACAATTTATAATATGGGATCTATAACAATTAGTGATGATACCATATTTGGAGAAAACTTTGCTATTGATGGTGATGGAAAAATAATTATCAATGATACAGATAAAATCTTCCCATATCTTAGCACATATGATGGAGATTATATGTTAGATAACATTACTTTTTCCGGTAATTCTAAAACAAATAATGGTAATATGACTCTTGTTAATAGTGTAATAGATTTAGGATATTGGACTAATTCATGGGGTTGGGAGTATTATACTGTAGGTACATTGGTCAATAACGGTAATCTCACCCTGATTAACTGTACTCTTAACTGCAGTATAACTAATACTGGAAACTGTATAATTGATGAATGTCTTATACCGTCAAGTGGTATAGGTAACCAAGGAAATTTAACCATATCTAATGTAGAATGGGATGGGATAACTGGAATGTCCTTACAATACAATATTGAATCAAATACCAAAATAATCAACTCATCATTTTCCAATAACAGTGGAATATTCTTTGCAGGTACATATGGAGCAAACATTGAAATATACAATTCCACATTCAATAATGTGACTACTATTGCACAGAATGCCAATATAATAATAGACAAATGTAATTTCACAAACTGTACTACTGGAAATAACTTCATTAGAGGATATAATGTATCTGTATCAAACTCAATATTTGATAATAATAAGATTAATAATAGGTTCAGTTTAATTACAATCACGAATGATTTGGGAAACATAATAAACAACACATTTTCAAACAATTACATGAATGCTACTGATTCATGGAATTATTATAGTGGAATAGCAGTATATGCATTCAAATCAAGTGGTTATGAAAATACAATCAACATTTCAAACAATACATTTGAAAATAATTACATTAATGCAATTGAAGGACAAGTATTGGACTATGAATGGCATGATTATCATTCAAATGGTTATGGAACGGATATAAGAATTGATTCTACGGATAACTTAATAATTTCAAATAACACATTTAAAAATAGTACAACAACACAAAAAGCAGGTTCACTTTATTGTAATAATATAAAAAATGTAGAAATTTATGATAATATATTCAAAGATGTAAAATCAATATCTGAAACAATAATTCATAACAATTCTGTAGGTGTGACAATATACAATAACACCTACATTAACTCAACTATAGACTTTGATAATCTTAGTATAGAAAATCCTGGAAAAGTATTTGCCGGTGATAACATAACATTAAAAGCTAATATAGCTCTAAGTCACCCTGAATATTATGATGAAAATCTGCTAAATCAAACACAATACAACTGGTATATAAACGGTGAAAATATAATAACAAACAGCACAGAATACAACATAACCGTACCAGAAGACATGATGATAATCCATATTACCCCAACGATTACCAACACACGTAGTAACTTATTAGTTCTTACACCAACAGTTGTAGGTGATAAAATAATTACACCAGAAAATATAAACAAAAATCTATTTGAGGGAGAACTAATTGGAATAAGTTCAAACACCAGATTAATATTCCAAGGAGACTTTATAAATATAGGAGAAATATATTCCAAGACAAACGCTACTGTATTCGATGGAACAAATGCAACATTTGTCAACACATCATTTGTAATAGAAGCAAATGATAATACAATACAAAATATGAACATTAACAACACAGATACTTCAAACTACATAATAACTACAATGGGAAACAACAATCTCATAAGAAACAATATTTTAACTCAATATAACTCTGATGGACTAACAGCAGCAATAAAGGATGCGAACAGTAAAAATACGATAATAACAAACAACAGTATAAGCGTAACCGGACCTGCAAGAGACATTACATATGGAGAAGGAGCATCAATTGCTAACACACAGGCAATACTATCAATAAATTCAGAAAACTCCATAATCGAATACAACAACATAACAGTACAAAACAGTACAGACTCAGAACAAGCACCATTCGGTACAATAGAAGCAATCACAGCACCACAAGGAACCAATAACACAATTCAGCACAACAATATAATAGTGACTGGTTCCAGATTTGTATATGGAATAAACACACTAGATAATATAATAGAAAACAAGATTATTTTCAATAACATAACTGTTACAGGTTATCGTTATACTGATGGAATACAAGTGGGTAATGGTGCACAAAATAACATAATCGCTAACAACAACATAAACCTCACATGTCTTAACACCACAGAAGTCGATGAAGCAGCAATAAGCTATGGTATAATAGTAACAAGCCAGGGAGGACAAATATCTAATAATAACACCCTAACTCAAAACAATATCCTCATTAATGGGGCAGTAAACTATGGAATGGAAATTTATACAGCATCAAACACTAACATATCTAAAAACAACATCACACTAAATGGAGTAAAATCTATGGGAATAGGATATGCACATTCACCTAACAGTACTGTAACGGACAACAAAATTATCATAACTGATGATACAACTCAAACATTAAATTCAGTAACTGAAGAAATACAACCATTAAGTGTTGGAATAAGAATACAACAAGACTCAGAAAACATCACCATAGAAAACAACACAATAAAAACCAATGATGTGGCAAAAACTGATAAAACTATAAATACTGAAGATATTAATACCATAGCCAGATATAATAAACTAACATCAAGTACTGGGTATGGACAAGACACAATTATCACAATCCCAGAAAATGTGTTGATACGAGACAACAAACTACCAACAATAACAACAATGGAAATACCAAATGTAATCCTAGCAAACAAACCAGTAGAAATAACTGCATATGTCACTGATGAAGACAATAATCCAATAACCGGCGGATATGTAACATTCAGAAAAGGATGGGACAACATAGCAAACATAACAATAACAAATGGGATAGCAACTTCAAAATTTACATTTACAGAATTAGAAACATTCACATTAATCACAACATACTGGCCGACAAGTACAGAAGTAATAGCAAGCAGTGATGAAAAAACAATCACAATAGAAGATGCTCGAACAATAATTAGTATCGATGAAGTAAGTGCTACAGCAGGACAAACTGTGACACTAACAGCTAGAGTTACAAATCAATTGGGTAACAACTTCAACGGTGGTAAAGTGACATTCAAAGTCAACGGAAAAACACTTAAAGATGTCAACGGTAAAACAATCTACGCCAAAGTAGTAGACGGAGTCGCAACGGCAACCTACGAAGTGCCAATGGATGCATCAGGTAAAGACCTCAACATTACAGCAGTATACTCCGGTTCAACCAAGTACGACAAACAAACAACAACCACCACAGTCACAGTAATAGAAGCTACACCAACACTCACAATAACACCATTCAATGAACCAGTAACCACGGGCTCAACAGTAACACTCAAGGCAAAAGTAGCACTCGGAGACACACCAATAACAACAGGTAAAATTGTCTTTAAAATCAATGGTAAAACAGTTAAAGATGCTAACGGTAAGGTAATTTATGCTAAAGTAGATGTTAATGGTGAAGTATCAGTAGATTATAACCTTGGTGATCTTAAGGCTAATACCTACACTGTTGAAGCTGTATTTACAGCAAGTGGTTATGACAAACTAACAAGTAATACAACAATGACTGTTGTAAAAGCTTAAAAGTAAATAAATTACAAGTAAATAACTAAACCTCAAAAAAATGTAGGATGGAAGTAATCTCATATACTTCCATTACTATTTTATTCTTTTTATGCTTTCTTGATTTATTAACATGAAAACAGCCTCTTAATGATTTTATTTTATAATGACTGGAATTTATTTTAAGATAAGTATATATACTAATAAGATAAATAATATTACTCATGCTAGTGACTTTCAGTTGATAACGGAAGCATAGTAAAAACATGGAAAATGTTATTGTTAGAATCTTTAATAGATTCTTTTAACATAACATTTTATAAAAACTAATTTTAAATATTTATCTATTTTATTATAAGAGACTTTTTTTAACCATTTCATAAAATTTAATAATTTATTACTATAAAATAATATATTGTAGGTATAGATGAAGATCCTCTATTGTTTTATAGAAAAATTGTTTCCATGTGCAATTATCTATTAAAACACTAATATTGAAAAAATGGGGGTGAAACTATGGATTCCGTTATCACACCAGTATTAACTTGCATAATGTTATTACTTGGAATAATAAGGGAAGCGATTCTCTTATACATAGTAATCAAAGGTTAATCTCCAATTCAGTAAACAATCGATAGTTAAACGATTAAGGATACGGATATACCTACACTCTTTTAACTTACTACCTCATTTTAACATATATTTACTCTGCTTATTTTAAAACATGACACAACACCAAAAATAACCAACTGAATACTCGACACTAAAATACCACTAAAACTCAAAAAAGGAATATACAACCTAACAATCAAAACAGGCAACAACAACTACTACAACGGACTAAACAAAACAATAAAACTAACAATAACATAAAAAAAAGATAAACCCAAAATATATAAACCCCACCCACACTATTTTCACCAATAACACTACACTCACCCCACACCACAAAATAACAACATAACCTGTTTTTAAAATTCACATAAAAAATGATAAACAGACTAAACACACAAAAATGAAAAATGGGTAAAATTTGCCATATATAAAGCTAACCTAATAATTTTTCATCTATCTTACTCAAACCCAATAAAATCAGCTCTAACTAAAAATACCCCCCCCCCCCTTTAAATCAAAATATGAAACCCTATAAAAAACTACATAAAAAAAGAATTATCATCCGTTAAATAAAATATTACAAATAATTCACCCATTAAATAAACTAATTCATATAAACTAATCTTTATATGCTAAATAAAAAGCATATAGTTAAATATATTAATTAATAAAACATTTAAACGATGATAAAATTACTATGATTTAATTTTATATTTTTTTAAATAGTAAATAAAAACTACGAAAAATGATTAAAAAATTATCAAGTTAATATTTAAAATAGTTTAAAACAGTTTTTAACAATATCACAACAAATACTGAAAATTTTTACTATTTTTATTTAATAAAAGCAAATCATAAACATTTTATTATCAAAAAAAATTATACAAAAAAACGGAGATGAAAATAACATGGATAAGAATGTTAAAAGAATATTCTTTGCAGTCACACTACTTGCATTACTTGTATCCGTAGGTGCTGTATGTGCAGCAGACGATTCTACCAGTACAGCAGCTAGTGATAATGGTGTAAGTGATGTTACAACAGTCACAGATACAACTAGTGATTCTGTAGTAACAGAACCCATAACCACGACAAGTAACGATAATACTCTTGATACAAAGACTATAGAAAAAAACAATAAAAATATAAAAACAACAACAAAAACAGTTGAAGTAAACAATTATAACGAACTAACAAACACAATAAATAGTGCAGTACAAGACGCTGATAATGATGAATACATAATCAACCTAAACCCCGGAACATACCAGATTACAGCAAACACTGTTTTAAATGCTGGAACAAAAACACCAAACATCATCATTAACGCAAACAACCAAACATTAAGTGCCAATCCAACAACAAGATATGTACGGTTTAACAACGAATGTAACATAACTATTAATAATGCCATAATCACTCATAGATTACAGAATTATGTGAACAATTTAACTTTAAACAATGTAACAATTAATGAGACAATAACAAATAGGGCGGATAAAACTTTAACATTTATTAATTCCACAATAAACTGTTCAATATCAAATAAGGGAAACATAATAATAGATGATAACTCAATAATTGGAGAAAATTTAAATATCACAGCCGATAGTAATGTATATACAAACAATACAGGATATTATGAATTCCTAGAACAAAAAGGAACCTTTTATAACAATAAAATTATTGAAAACACAACCTTAGAATTTGATAAAATAAATAATTATGCAAACATGACAATTATTAATTCTATTATAAACTTAGGATACTGGAAGTCATCTTATGGTATGGAATATTATACAATTGGAAATTTTACAAATAATGGTAATCTTACCATTATCAATTGTACATTAAACTGTACCACGAATAATGCTGGAAATCTTATCATTGATAAATGCCTTACCAGACCAAATGGAATAAGCAATCAGGGTAATTTAACCATTAGCAATGTTGAATGGGATGGATCAATCGGATTAATATTATCCCAAAAGAATATTCCATCACATACCACTATAATTAATTCAACATTTACCAACAGTCAAATATTTCTAATAGCATATCCCGGTGCTGATGTTAAAGCTTATAATTCAACATTTAATAATCAGACAAGAGCTATAACTAATGTGGACAATTTAATAATTGATAACTGTAATTTTACCAATAACGGTTATGATACACGTCTTGTTAGTGCGGTTAATGTAAATGTATCCAATTCCAAATTCATTAATAACAGTGTAGGAAATGGTTATGGAACCTTACGTTTTTCTAATGGTAATGTAACAAATTGTGAATTCATAAACAATTCCATGACTGCCAATGATGCATGGAATTATTATAATGGAGTTGCAATATCCGCTACCGGTTCATCAGCAAATATTTCCAATAACCTTTTTGAAAATAACTCTATTGATGCTATTGAAGGACAGATTGTAGGTGATTGGGAATGGCATGATTATCATACCAATGGTTACGGTACTGTAGTAATAAAGGGCCTTGGAAATACAGTTATTTCAAATAACACATTTATAAACTGTAGCACAAATCAAAAAGCAGCAGCAATTTATCTTGAAGATATAAAAAATACATGTAGGGCAGAAATATATAATAATACATTTAATGATATGAAATCAGCCTCAGAAACAATACTCTGTGAAATATCCGCATATTATAAAAATAATCCCGGTGTAACCTTTGGAGACCTAATCATTCATGATAACATATACAATAATTCAACAATAGACTTTGACAACTTAATAGTAGTTGATCCACTCAAAGTATTTGCCGGAGATGAAATTACCCTTAAGGCAAATGTTCAACTACTTAACCCTGAATGCTATGACGAAAACCTACTAGAAAAAACACAATACAACTGGTATATATCCGGTGAAAACATTATAACCAACAGCACAGAATATACTTTAACCGTACCTGAGGACACAATGATCATATATGTTAGACCAACAATCACAAATACCAGAAGTAAATTATTAGTACTCAATCCAATGGTGGTGACAGATAAAATAATCACCCCAGAAAACATTAATAAAAACTTATTTGAAGGAGAACTTATAGGAATACAAGCAAATACCAGACTATTATTCCAAGGAAATTTCACAAATCTAGGAGAAATATCTTCAAATACAAATTCACTCGTATTTGACGGAACAAATGCAACATTCACCAACACCTCATTCAAAATAGAAGCAAACGATACAACAATACAAAACATGACCATAAACAACACAGATACAAGCAGCTACATAATAAGCACTGAAGGAAACAACAACCTAATAAGAAACAACATACTGACACAATACAACAGCAATGGACTTACAGCAGCAATAAAAGACTTAAACAGCAAAAACACCATTATCACAAACAACACAATTAATGTAACAGGACCTGCAAGAGACATAACATATGGAAGCGGAGCATCAATAGCAAACACCCAAGCAATACTATCAATAAACACAGACACATCCACAATCGAATATAATAATATCACAGTACAAAACAGTACAGACTCAGAATTAGCCCAATTCGGAACAATAGAAGCAATTACAGCACCACAAGGCAAAAACAATAAAATACAATACAACAACATAGAAGTAACCGGCTCCAGATTCGTCTATGGAATAAACACATTAGATTCAGTAAAAAACAACCAAATAATATACAACAACATCACAGCTACAGGATACCGATACACCGACGGAATACAAGTAGGAAACGGTGCACAAGACAACAATATAGCATACAACAACATAAACCTAACATGCTTAAATGATACACCAGTCGATGAAGCAGCCATAAGCTACGGAATAATCATAACAAGCCAGGGAGGAGAAACATCCATCAACAACAATATACAGGAAAACAACATCACCATAAATGGAGCAGTAAACTATGGAATAGAAATATACACATCAAGCAATACAGACATAACCCAAAACAATATCATCCTCACCGGAGTAAAATCCATGGGAATAGGATATGCACACAGCCCAAACAGCCAGGTAACAAAGAATACCATAATAATAAATGATAACTCATCCCAACCATTAAATAGTGTAACCGAAGAAATACAACCGGCAAGTATAGGAATAAGAATACAACAAGACTCAAACAGTATCACAATCGAAAACAACATCATTAAAACCAATGACATAGAAAAAACTGACAAAACCATAAGTACAGAAGACAGTAATGCCATGATAAGATTCAATAAACTCACATCCAGTACAGGATACGGATCAGACAGCATAACCACAAATCCTGAAAAATTTAATATAATACAGGACAATACAATAACTACAAGAACAACCTTTGAAATACCAAAGATAATACTCGTCAACAGCACAACAGAAGTAAGAATCTATGTGGTTGATGAATATGACAACCCAGTAAATGGTGGATATGTATCAATCAGAAAAGGAACTAGCGGTTTTGTATACTTTGAAAATATAACCGTAACAGATGGAATAGCAACAACAAACCTCACATTTACAGAAATAGAAACCAGTTATATATCAGCAACATACTTCCCAACAAGCGATGGACTAAATGCAAGTAGTGACCCAACAACAATCAGCATAGAAGAAGCAAGAACAGTACTGACAATAGAAGAAATCGAACTAACAGCAGGCAAAACAGTAACACTAACAGCTAAAGTAACAGATCAGATGGGAAATAACTTCAACGGTGGTAAAGTGACATTTAAAGTAAACGGTAAAACAGTTAAAGATGCAAACGGTAAGGTGGTGTATGCCAAAGTTGTTGATGGTGTAGCAACAGCAACCTATGAAGTACCGTTGGACATGTCCGGAAAAGAAGTTAACATTACAGCAACATATACTGGTAATGCTAAATACAACAAGGCAAACACTAGTATTACACAAACCGTAGCACCGACAGCTCCAACACTTACCATTACTCCACTTGAAGAGGCAGTATCTGCTGGTTCCAGCATTACTCTTAAGGCTAAAGTGGCAATGGGTGACACGCTGATAACCACCGGAAAGGTTGTATTTAAAATAAACGGTAAAACAGTTAAAGATGCTAACGGTAAGGTAATCTATGCTAAGGTTAACTCTAACGGTGAAGTAACCGTAGACTATGATTTACCTGAAAATATGAAAGCTGGTGTTTATAACTTAACTGCCGTTTACACATCAAGTGATTATAAGCTTGAAGATGTGCAAACATTAACTGTAAATTAATCTATTTTATTTTTAAGAGATTATCATATCTCTTTACTCTTTTTTTGTTTTAATGTTGAAGTGGTCCTGATTCATATTCCCCTTTTTTCAACTTTCCCATTCACGTGTAGCTATTGTGGATGAAATCCAAATTGTTTTAGAGTAACTTCCTCTTTTCTTATTTTCTAGTAGATAGCCTTTATTAATCATTAATTAGATAAATAAATGTATACTATATTTAGATAAAATATAAATTTTGATTATTTGAATTTAAATGATTATCAAATTCATTATTCATTTTATAAAAAAACAATTGGGATTTTAGATTATTATGACAGAGTATATTGAACGTGAAAATCAGAAGTTTAAGAGCTTTATGAAAGATGAGATTGACGGCGGATTAATGGAATTTCTAGAAAAGGAATATGGCTATATCTATGAGTCCATAGTGGATGAAGAATATATCATAGAATACCCTGATTTTTCAACATTCTTCGAACTGACCTATGACAATAAGGTTGTAGGATTCTACACGACCGATACCATATTTGACAACAATGTACTGGTATGTATAAATGAGTTTTATGTACTGCCGGAGTTCAGGTCAAATAAGATCTTCCTATACCAGATTATTAACCTCCTGCAAACACCAAACATAACTGTAGTTCTAAGAAAGCCTACAAGAATAGTGGTTGATATTTTAATCAGTAATGGACTGGCATTTGAATTTGCAGACAACCTGATATTTACCTACATCAAGTTTATAAATAACTATGGAAGCGTATTTGTTAACAATAAGATTAAAAAGGCATATCATACGATTGACTCAAAATACCTCGGATTGAATGTAATGGGAAACGTCTATGACTACAAACACTGCATGACCATATTTGATGACGTGAATGAGATATTTGTCAAGAAGCCGTCTACGGTATGTTTTAGTATGCCTAGAAGATATGATGTTAAACAATACAATCTAGTTCCAAAGCTTAAAAAGATTGACAAGAATTATCTAAGACAAATACGAAGAAATATTAATAAAAACAGGGACAGGGTATATGAGATATCCACAATCATATACAATAACATCTACAGCGGCCTTAACGTGGATAACCTCATAGGTACAGAGGACATGCTACATGAATATACGATAGAACTGCTAGAGGAACATGGCCTAACAGAGGATGATGGACAAAAAATAAGAAGTAAGATACAGCAAGCCCTGGATGATGGGGAAATACTTCCTAACACCATCAGAAGAAGATTTGAGTATCTTCTCTTAAACCCTGATGCAGATGCACTGGCAGGGGAGGATGACACAGAGGGGGTATGTCCTTACTGTGAAGGTGAAGTAGCATATAGCCTTGAAACATGTGAAATCTGTGGATACAACTTCTATAAGGATGCTGATGAACAAACAACTGATGATGATATTCAAGAACGAGAAATAGATGAAAAGACACAACTTGAGGTTAGCTTCCTTGAGTCTATAGACACCGATGTATATGATGTTGGAGAAGTCTTTGATGCACAGTTTGAGGTAGCCGCAAATGAAGCACTAGGATTAATAGACATGTACCAGAACGAGCCACTGTTAATAAATATGGAGGATATACATCACATAAAGGATGGTCTTGTATTGGATTATCTCTTGGAAAACGACTACATTGAACAGAAACAAAACGACAACTATGATGAATATGTCTATAAGATAACCAAGAAGGGAAGAAGGCACTATAAACAAAACCCTATAACTAATCTTTACTCTTCAAACCTTACGGGATTTGACTACTACAAGTTCAAGAAATACTACAATGACAACATAGCAGACAATAAAAAAGATGAAATAGTGGAAAATTACATACAGAACATAGAAACTACTGCAATAAGTCAAAACGACTATGCTATATATAATCAGTTACTATTGAACAATCTATTAACATCAAGAAACATACAGGGAGACAAGGAGTTTCTCATACAAATGTTAAAGGCTATGATTTGTCAGTTAAATGAATATAAACTAGCAGAGGATAAAAAAAATCTGCTTCCTATAAAATTCGAAATGGATAATTACATGCAACTGTTTGATGTGATAAATGAGGATTATGATTTAATAGAGTTATATGTAAAGGCATATAATGACATAGAACTTGAGGATTTAAAGATAAATAAGGAAGATAACCTGGAAGCATTACAGAAACTGGCAGAGACAAAAGATCTCTTAAGATTGAATATTGCTATAATGGAAAGCAGTGATGATGAATAATCTAATTTCACCCCCTTTTTCCAATATCTTTTTTTTGATGAATATTTTTTTTGAAGTATTTTAATTAAATATGCTATGGGTTTAAGAGAAAAAGATCATTCCAACAGAAACTAATATATATACTGGGATATATAACAATTTAATGTGGATAAAAGTTAGGCATCTTTTTTGTTATGGAGCTTAACGCTTTCCACTGTTAAACGTTGTTTTCATGTGGTTAAAGTTGTAATGAAAACAAGGTTATTTTTAAACAAATGAGTCTTGTTAAAAACTCAAATGCTTGTAAGTTTAGTACTATTATTAGTACTAATACTTCAAACATTGTAATCACCTCCTTAAAGAATACAAAAGATAAAAAATAAGCTTTTGTACAGCGTTCTACTACTGGGTTATTTTTATAGTGGAAAGCTTTGCTACTTTTGCAGAACACAGATACCATCTGATAAATTTTAAAAATATTTTTTAGGAGAACTACCTAATAAAAATTAGAATTTTACTAAATAATGATCCAATGTTTATTTATAAATAAATTGATGTTACTTGTCAAAATAATGGATAAAATGAGTGATAAATTGTTCAAATAGATAACTATATATACCAGAGGTTACATATTGTCATGTAACGTGGTATAAAAGTTAGGCATCTTGTTCGTTATGGAGCTTAACGCTTTCCACTGTTAAACGTTGTTTTCATATGGTTAAAGTGTTAATGAAAACAAAGTTATTTTTAAACAGATGAGTCTTGTTAAGAACTCAAATGCTTGTAAGTTTAGTACTATTATTAGTACTAATACTTCAAACATTGTAATCACCTCCCTAAAGAATACAAAAGATAAAAAATAAGCTTTTGTACAGCGTTCTACTACTGGGTTATTTTTATAGTGGAAAGCTTTGCTACTTTTGCAGAACACAGATACCATCTGATAATATTGTAAAAATAATTTTTAGGAGAATAAAATAATCTAGGTTACTCCCCTAAAAAAATATATTAACGCACACTACTTCCAGCCAGCAGACTCTTTAAGAATAATAGTATTAAAAACTACTAATAATATGTTGAATTTTAAACTATTTAAAGATTATTATTTATTTATGTTAAATTTAAAGTATGGAATTTAGTTTTTAAAAAATTTTACTTCGCTATACCCTGATATAACGAAGTGGAAAACATAAAAAAAATAGTATCTGGTAAATGCTAAGAGATAACTCGTTACAAAAAAATAAGGGGGGTCGGGATAATTCACGAACAAAGTCATTTTTTTCTAATTTTCTCCCAAATACCATATTTTTTAAAATGAGAATAAATGAAAATTATTGCTAACAGTAATCCAATACTAGCAAATAGTATCATACGTTGATCTTTTGTAAAAACTGCAAATATAAAGAATCCAATGAAAAAAATACTATAAATAAAATTTTTTCCCTTTGGAACTGAATCTAAATGATAAAATTCTGAAAAATTATACAAACGTTTATCAATTTTTTCTAAAAAATCCATAATACTCATATAATCACCAACTACTCAGGAATAGATAAACCAAAGTAGGAATATCCCCAATCAATAGCATTAGAATAAAAGATACCCCTACTTTCCTCTTCAATCATTTCTATAAAACTATTATATGTATTTATTTTTATACTTGACATTAGTATAACTCTTCCTTCATCAAATAAGGGTAGTCCTACTTTGTCTAATAATTGTAATCCTTTTGCAACACTTCTTATCTCTCCATATGGTACTATGGCTGATCCTATAATCGTTGGTGCTGCTTGTGTCCAATAATATGGGTTTAACATATCGGATGGTTCATCTGCTCCGGCAGCATGTAAACATAAACCAATACCCATACCAACTATGGCTGCTCCTACAACTACGGGTAGCATTGTTCCACCTGAAGCTAACACTATTGTCATTCCGGCTGTTATTGCAGTACCTCCAGCCCAATCTTCAAAGAAACTAACCATCTCATCAGACATGCTTTGACTTAACTCTAAACCTTCCTGCATCATTTCAAGATTTTCCTGACCCATACGATAACCAATCGCATCAATGTAATTGGTTAAATTTCTAAGAGCCATTGAAAATGCATCTGTTCGTTCATCATGATAACAATCACCTTGACCATCTATTGTTGTGGCACCCTTTAAATATTCAGGATTTCCAAAAATCAATGTTTCGAAAAAATTTGAAGTGTATGTCCAAACAATCCCTGTATTTAATTCAATGATAAACTTATACTCTGTATCATCAGATGGAATTACTTGAATGGTGTTATTATCTTCATAATATGTTATATTTAATGTTGATTCATTTAAAGACTGATAAAATATTTGAAAAGCACTTGTAGTGGTTTGACCTGAAGCTTGTAATGCCATTCGTTCACATTCAGATAACATTAATGTAGATATTAATCTAAAGTATAGTTTATTAGATTCATTTCCCCATATGCTCAAGCCCAATGTTGGATCGAGGGTTGTCATATATGTTATTCCGGTATAATGTACTCCAATAAGTATTTGAGCTTCTTGTTGTCTGGAAAAAGCTATATTCAACTTGTCTGCAAAAAATTTGCTTGTTTCATCATAGAAGTATATGGTTGAAAGTGCTGTTAAATAGGTTCCATAATATGATTTAAGTACATTAGTATTATAGTTATCTTTAAGATTCATGTAGGACTTCAATATAGTTGTATTTATTAATTTATTAGTTAAAACATATGTTTGTATCGTGTTAAAAGATATTTCTGGCTGATATTCAGAAGTCAATATTTCTGTTTTGGATATCATGTCTGGATTATGGTTTGAGATAAACCTAGTGAAAAATATTTTACCTCCTTCCATATTATAAAAATACATGTCAACAATTTTTGTACGTTTATTATTATTAAATGCATAAATACTGGTAATATTGTTATTATTAAATAATTTACTAATACTAATCGTGTTAATATCACCATACACACGATTATAATATTTAATAACTAAATTATAACCATCTTTATATAATAATACTCCATTTTCATTTACAGGAGCGTTATTTGATATTGTTGTAGTATTTATTCTATAATTGTAGAAATAATATTTTCCATTGTTTAAATTATTAATGAATGTTTGATTAGAGGTGTATAATTTAGTATTACCTAGTGAAATCCACATGCTTTCATATGGAATCTCCATTGAATAAGTATAATTCATTACGGTTTTAGTTCCATTATGTGGATTATAATTAATGGTTTTAGAGTATTTATCACCATATTGCATGTATACTTCAATATTAGTATTTGTATCTGTTGTGAAACTGCCGGGGTTGTTTATAGTTTCTTCTGGTGTTTGTGTTTGGTTGTATTGGGTTATGTTGAATTTTCCTGGCTGATTGGATTGTATGATGATCTTCTGCTGTCCGTTGTTCCATATATTGGATGCGTTGAATATTGTTATTGTTGGTCTTTCATCTGGATGTTGTACTGGCTTGTAATTGAATACCTTTGACTTATATAGTTGTATGTCATCCTGTGTGTAGTATTTAAGTCGCGTGTTCTTGTTCAGATTTATTTTATCATTGTTCTTGGCGGTTTTTACTGTGGAGCTGTTTAGTGGGTTGGATCCATCGGTGGTATAGTATACTGTGCAGTTTAGTTTGTTTGTACTGAATTGTATTCTCTGTACATTATTTACGAGTGTTGTTATTGGTCTGATTGCGGTTACTGGTGGTGTTATTATTTTATCTGGTTGATAAAATCTTACACTTGATGTAAATCCTTCATCATCCATGAGGATAGCTTGTACTTGTGTTTTTATGGATATCATTACCTTGGTATTGTTGTTCCATGTGTTGCAACTGGTATTTGGTTGTGATCCGTTTCTTGTATAGTATATTTTACCTGGTTTGTTGATTTTTACTGTTATGTTCTGGTAGTTGTCACGTACGTCGGTGAGGTTTTTAATGGTAACTACCGGTTTTATTGCATTCATCCTATAACTGTATACGTTACTTGTTATTGAGCCATAGGCTGAGATAAATCGTAGGTCAGTATTATTATTTACTTCGATAGGTGCATTGTATTTGGTACTGGTGGTGGTCGGCGTGCTGCCGTCGGTTGTATAGTATATGCTGGTTGTGGGTAGGGTATATGAGATGTATACCTGTTGTTTTTTATTTTTAATCGGCGTTTTGTATACGATGTATGGTGTGGATTCCTCACCGAGTTTCATTGACAGTACCACGCCACATTCACCGTTAGCTTTAACTGCAAAATACTTCAAGGTCTTACTAGTATCATAAATAAATGCCTTGGTATACTTGGTACTGCTGGTTGTTGGTGTTGCACCATTTAATGTATAATAGACAGTACAGTTATTTACTCCACTAAAAGTAGTATTATATGTTGTTGATGTAAGCTTGTTTAACACTACCTTCACGCTCAAAGCCGTGGTGGTGTTACTTACAATAGCAGGGGTATCTCCACTTCCCCTAGTATTACCTTGGTTATGTTGGGCTGAATCTGTGGATTTATCATTTTCCTCGAATTCTTCCTCATCTTCGTCAATTGACGTATCGTTTAATTCTATTATCTCTGAATTTTCATATCCGTCCTCGAAATTATTATCAGGAATAATTTCATCATCATATAAATCTTCATCAACGTCCTGTTTTATATTATTATCATAACTTGCACTTGCAGTAGTACTTATGCTGGAGTCACTTGATTTGCTGACATCCATGGCACATACTACACTAATACAAGAGAGAACAATAAACAAAAACAAGATTATCTTCTTATAATTAATAAATATTAGCCTCCATTCTTTTTATTTTATTGATTAATCATTTATTAAAATACTTATTTTGTTGTTAATTGTAAAAGTCAATTTGATTTTCGTCATATCAAAATCGATTAACAACATCACAAGTTATGTCTTAGGTTATTAATAAACATTACTATTAAAATAAAAATCGAACTCTTTAAAAAATTGTGTGGGGTTGAAATTATTTTAGTCTTGGAGTAATATATAAAAATATCTTCTGAATCAGTTGAAAAATAATAAATGTTTGATAAAATTACTTGTTATGGGTGGTGGATATAATGAAGTGGAAATATTAAAAAATACTACGATGTCTAATAAAATGCTAATAGATACTTCTTACAAAAAAATAAGGGGGGTCGGGATAATTCACGAACAAAGTCTTTAATAGTCTTGTCATAGTTATTGTGATATAATTTTTTGCCCATGAATTTTGTAATTTTAAAATCTTGTCATTATGTCTGTTTTATGTTCCAAATATTCTGTTAATGTTTTATAATTTCCAAGTGTCTCTTTATCCAACATTTCTTTCCATAATTTATTGACTTCTTTGAAGGTGATTAGTTGAGAATCTATTGCATATTCCAGTATGTCTCCCGTTTTTAGGCAGTGTTCAGAATCTTACTTATGTTTTAACATAATTTGGGTAAAATTTCCTGATTTTTTCTTGTGAAGTTATTTTTCATCAAAAAAGTAGTATGATAATTAGTAAAATATGTATTAAATTAAGTCATTTATTAATTTATATGATTATATTATTAATAGATTATTCT
>JAFRMD010000072.1 GCA_017430835.1 Methanosphaera sp. | reverse complement strand
ATGAATATCATTTTCTAATTTCTTTATTTCACTTTGTACCTCTGAAATAATTCCAGGATACTCCTTAATTAATGTTTGTTCAGACATATTACTATATATCTTAATTTTATTATTTATAAGTTTCTATGTCGGTTACTATAAACAGTAAACAAGTAAACAGTAAAGTTTTAGGAGAAACTAGGAAAAAGAAGTATTGTTGAGGGTCCAGGGAGAATGAAAGAAGAAAAGAGAATATAATCTATTGTGGATTATAACAAGCAATTAAAAATGACAATACAGTAATAACTATTAATATTATAAAGATTGTTAAATCAAAACAACCTAACCATAAATATGTAATTAAAAAGTAAGCTATCAAAATAATAAGCATACAAAAAAATATAAATGCTTTAACTAGACCCATAAACGTATCCTGAGGCACTAAATCTGGTTGAGGAATAAATCGTTCTTCTACCCCAACACCAATACTTACTCCACATTTGTTACATGTATATGTACTAGCATTAAATCCATGTCTTAATGCTCCACCACAACGAGGACATCTATCTTTCCCCTTTTCATCATGCCATATACCATCTAGATTATAACCTGGTTCCATTATACCACCAATAAAAAATTATCTAATTAATATTGGGGGAGGGAATTATTTAAAAGTAACTATAAAGTAATTATTTTCAACATAAAAACACATTATTTTAGAGTTGCATTTCCATCAAAAAGATGCTGTTTTATAAAAAATAATAAAAAAAATAAAACAGACTAATTCGACAAGACCCGACCCGAAGAAAAAATGAGAATTTTCCATTAATTTCTTACCAATAACAAAGTAGCATACCCAGAAAAAATAAACCGTAAAAGCTTAGAAGAAAAAAGAAAAAAAGTATGCTTGAGCTGCAGGGAGAAGGAAAGATGAAAAAAATTTTAATAATTTATTTAATGAAATGGTAAAGGATACTTTTCATCTAACAACCTATTTTTTATCTTTTATCTATCTTTTCTTCCTATATTTCCTTTTATATCTAATTCTCTCAATTTTCCTTTTAATCTCATCCCATACAATAGGTATTGCCATGAAAAGTATAATTAATATTAATGGAAATATTAAAATAATCCATAAATAGGATAAAGCAAAATACTCCACTATCATTAAACTTAAAAACAAACTATAAATAAACCACCACATACTAAAATCGCTAAAACGAAAATCTCGACCACCAATGAATCCACTATGATCACTTGCATCTAATGCTGATCCAACTCTAAGGAATAGAGCTATAATTGATGCAAAAAGGAACTTAGTAAGTACCCCTTCAACTGGACTGTTTGGGTAATAAATATAAGAAGCTGTCCATAAAATAACCGGTACTGAAAAGAAAAATATTGCTTTTTTATAATGTTTATTAAGAAGCTGACCTAAACCAGGAACCAATAATGATAATACTCCCTTAAAAAAGTCGATAAACTTTTCCTTATTTGATCTGCTATCCCGAAACGTGCTTGAACTAGAACCATGCCTAATATTTTTTATACCAATTAATCTAACTCCACAATGAGGACAATTAATAGTGCTTGGACTAACTCTAGCACCACAATTTTCACAATAATATTCATTAAAACTCAATTATATCCCCCCTAGATTTCATACTTAGGTTATCACTTTAGTTTTCCATATTTTGTTTCTAAAAAAAATTCATACTTTCATAAAACAGTATAAATATTTATCAAATGTAATTATATTTTTATTTTCTTCCTAGCAATAACTTTATGATATTCTCCTAAAAAAGAATCACACTTAAACATTCAGTATTATATTTACAAGAATCATAAAAAAAATATTTAATCAGAACTTCCAATAGGAACTTTTAGTTTTTATATTCAACAATATACGTTCATTTTTTTTTATAATTGATGGTTTGAAGGCAAAAATATTTAAATATTCTTTTAAAGTATTAGCTTTCATTAAGAATTAAATTACCAGTATCTTTTAATAATCAAAAAAATAGAGAAGTGCCACAAGAGTCTGTTTTATAAAAAATATATAAAAAATAAAACAGCCTAATTCGACAAGACCCCATCCCGAAAAAAGAAAATTTTCCACTAACTCTTAGGAAGAGATAAGTCATGACAAAAACTTAACCTGATGACATTGATCTTATTTGTATTGTTACTTAATAATGTACAATTGTTTAGTTTCGCCCTATCTGTTTAGTGTATATTGCTTCTCCATCATATGTTGTGTTGTTTTTAATATTTAAACATTAATAAATAGGTTGAAGTTAAAATTTTTTTGTAAAAAGCCTAGACAATTTTACAGTTTCCTATTTTTTTAAAAAATAATTACAAGAACGTTTTATCGAAAAATGTGTTAAAAATTGTTGGTGATTCCTATTATTAAAAAAGAGTGGTGGAAAAAATTTTTTTTTCAGATATTATTCATCAATGACTTTTTTGGCATTGGCAATAACGTTATCAACAAATTTGGTACTGCTACCTAGGTATGTGTGCGGATCCAATGTTTCATCAATTTCTTCTTGTGTCATGTATTGGAGTACTTCCTCTTTTTTGGAGATTATTTCTCGTAAACCGGTGTTTTCTGCGTATGCATCCATTGCACAACCTCTTACTAGGGCGTATGCACTTTGTCTGCCCATTCCTTTTTGTGTTAATTTTGACATGAATCTTTCTGCCATTATCAGTCCATTGCTTGCATTTAGGTTACGTTCTATGTTTTCTTCGTAGAAGTCTAATTTTGAGAAGAGTTTTATGGATAGGTTTAAAATGTAATCAGTCAAAATCGCAGATTCCGGTAAAATAATTCTTTCACATGAGGAGTTGGTTAGGTCACGTTCATGCCATAGTGGATTGTTTTGCAATGCAGCGTTTACGTATGATTTTACTACCCTTGAGACTCCACATATTCTTTCACCGGTAATAGGGTTTCTTTTGTGTGGCATGGTACTGCTACCCATTTGTTTTTCCGGATCGAATTTTTCTCCAACTTCGGAGAGTTCTGTTCTTTGTAGATTACGTACTTCCAGTGCCATTTTCTCTAGGGTACTGCATAGGTTTGCAAGGGTCATAACGTATTCGGCATGGTTGTCTCTTTGCACTACCTGGTTTGAAATGTGTACTGGATTCAATCCTAGAATTTCTGATACTCTCATGTGGATGTCAAAACCGGTTTCTCCTAATGCGGCTGTTGTACCAACAGCACCTGTCATCATTCCTACACAGACGTGTTCTTTTGTCAGGTCTAGTCTTTCAAGTTGTCTTGTTAATTCATCGATGTATAATGCAAATTTCATTGCGTATGTTGTTGGAAGTGCGTGTTGTCCGTGTGTTCGACCTATTGTTACCGTGTTTTTATGTTCTTCTGATAGGTCTATTAGTATTTTGATTAGTCTTATGATTTTTTCACGAATTATTTCAATGGAGTCTTTTAATTGTAGTGATTGTGATGAGTCTATTATATCGTTACTTGTTGAACCGTAGTGAACGTATTCTCCCGCATTATTGTCACATACTTCTTCAAGTGCTTTCATTAATGCTCCGATATCGTGGTTTGTTGCTTTTTCAATTTCGTCCACTCGTTCTTGTTTTACGTATTCTGTAGTAGCTTTTTTGTTGATTTCATCGGCTGCTTCCTTAGGTATTAAACCTATTTCGCCTTCTGCTTTTGCTAGTGCTGCTTCAACTTTTAACATGTTTTGTAGTTTTGATTCTTGTTCCCATACTGCCTTCATTTCAGGAGTACCATATCTAAATTCTATTGGATGTATTGCCATAATAATCATTTAAAAATATTTTAATAGAAAAAAATTCTTTACTAGTATATAGTCTATTTTTTAAAATTTATAATGATTTTTATGGGAAGCAAGATTTAATCGGAAGTATATTTCCGTCATCTTTGAAACATTTTCCAATAATTGTAATTAAATGTACAGATTTTTTCTAACTTTGCTAACTAATTTTTTAAAATTAGCATTTTTTGTAATGATATATTGTATACTGTTTATTTATTATATTATAAAATTTTCATTAACTATTTATATTCAATTAAACAAATAACAAAATAATCCTCATATAGAAGTAAATAAATGAACAATATGGAGTCTTAAATATGGTTGCCTTTGAAAGAACAAAATGTGGAATTGAACAGTTGGATAAAACATTAGACAACATCAGATTAGGAGATAACGTAGTTTGGCAAGTTTCAAACCTATCCGAATTCAAATACTTTGTAAAACCATTCATAAAACAAGCATTAAAAGATAATAGAAACTTAATCTACATAAACTTTGGACAACATGAACCATTAATCCCACTAACAACAGAAGATGCGGAAAAACTTGAAGAAGAAAGAGCAAATCCCAAAAAAGAATTTGCAATGATAGAAAAAGATGGGATAAAAATATATAAAGTAGACCCAACAAAACAGTTCGAATCATTCACATTAGAAGTACACAACATAATCACAAAGGAAGGAAGAGACGCATTCTATGTATTTGACTGTCTATCAGACCTGCAAGCAGTATGGTCAACCGATCTGATGATGGGAAACTTCTTCAGAGTAACATGTCCATACCTATTCATATTAGACACAATAGCATACTTTCCAGTAATAAGGGGAAAACACTCATTTGAAGCAATAGCAAAAATAAGGGAAACAACACAACTATTTCTGGATATATACTCTCAAAACAAGGACATATACATCCACCCATTAAAAGTATGGAACAGATATTCAAAAGAAATGTTTTTAGGACATAAATTCGACCCAGAAACAGGAACAATAACAGCATTAACCGATGGAATGGAAGTAAGCAAATTCTACAAAGTAATAAACTCAAGCTCACAAAACGAACAAAACACGGACAGTTGGGAAAGATTTTTCACATCAACAAAACTATTGCACGATAATGGAGTAGACACAACTGACAGATGTGACGCAATGTGCAATATGATGATGGCCAAAGACAAAAAAGTCACTCAAAAAATTAGAGAATACTTTGAATACGAAGACTACATGGAAATATACAACAGGCTGGTAGGAAGTGGAATGATAGGAGGAAAAGCCTGCGGAATGTTACTGGCACGAAAAATCATAGAAAAAGACAGACCAGACATATTTGCAAATTTTGAACCAGAAGATTCATTCTATATAGGTTCAGACCTCTTCTACACATACATAGTATCAAATGACCTGTGGAATATACGGGTAGAACAAAGAACCAAAGAAGGATACTATACAGCAGGAAAAGAATTGGAAGAAGGACTAAAAAATGGTAAATTCTCTGATGATATAAAAGAGGAATTCATCAGAATATTGGACTACTATGGACAAAGCCCCATAATAGTTAGGTCAAGTAGTCTATTGGAAGACGGATTTGGAAATGCATTTGCAGGAAAATACGAATCAGTATTCTGTGTAAATCAAGGAACATTAGAAGAAAGGCTAGAAGCATTTGAAGAAGCAGTAAAAACAGTATATGCAAGTACAATGAACATATCTGCTCTAGAATACAGAGTATTGAACGACCTTGATGACAAGGACGAACAAATGGGACTGCTGGTTCAAAGAGTATCTGGTTCATACTATGGAGACTACTTCTTCCCAACAATGGCAGGAGTAGGATTTTCATACAGTCCATACCTACCAACAGCAGGAAATCAGAAAAATGAGGGAATGCTAAGGCTAGTAATGGGATTGGGAACAAAAGCAGTGGACAGAACCAAAAACGATTACCCCAGAATCGTAAATCTAAACCGTCCAAGAGCAATAGATCATCCTGATGTTGCAGAACGACACAGATACTCTCAACATTCCCTAGATATATTGGACATAAAAAACATTTCAATACATGAAATACCTGTCGATGAAGGATTACAGGTTTTGCCAAGATTTGCCAAAAACAAAGTAATAGAACATGACATTGATGCTGAAAGAAGACTAAGTGAAAGAGGACAAAACAGGGATGTTGTCTTCGTAAACTGTAATGGAATAGTACACAATGATGACTTCATTAAACTAATGAAAGAACTATTGAATACACTGGAAACAGCATATGATTATCCGGTAGATATAGAATACACGATAAATATAGGTCAGGATTCATCATTTATAATAAACCTACTGCAATGCAGACCATTACAAATATCCGCTACAAAAGAAGAAATAGTAATACCAGAAGATAAGGGAAAAACATTCTTCCATATAACTAAAGCATCAATGGGAAGATCAAGAAAGGAAAATATAGACACACTAGTATATGTAAATCCACATGACTATTATGAATATCCATACGCTAAGAAAAGTTCAATTGCAAGAATAATAGGACAAATTAATGAATACTGCAAAGAAGGAAATAGAAACTCAATGCTCATAGTGCCTGGAAGAATAGGAACATCATCACCAGAACTGGGAATACCAGTATCATTTGCAGAAATAAGTCAATTCTTGGCAATACTGGAAGAATCATACAGTCAGGTAGGATACGTGCCGGAATTATCATTTGGCAGTCATATGTTCCAGGACTTGGTGGAAGCAGACATATACTACGGAGCAATATTCGAAAACGAGCAAAGATTGGACTTTAACAAGGGCTTGTTTGAAAAATATCCGAATAAACTGCATGAAATAAATCCCGATTTGGATGAAGAATTATATCATATGATTAATGTAATTGATTTTGATAAACAGGAACTGGAATTTTATCATGACATGAAAAAGGATGAAAGCAAATGTATACTATTATAACATTTGCCTTTATCAATTATACAAGAAGATATAATAATATATGATAATTAATGTTTTTAAGGAGTTTATATTTTATTTTTCAAGGATTTTATTGTTCCGCTTGTTCTGATGGTGTGGACAACTACTCTTATTTTTCTGAATCGGGTTATGGTATTGAATGCAGTTATTGCTTCGTCTTCATATCCTCTTTGGCATTTAACTATTATGTTGTACTGGAATCTTTTATCGTTGGGAACTTCTTTGGATTCTATTAGCCAAAGGTTTATTTTACTGGCCTCTATTTCTCCGTAAGTATTTATTATGCTATTCCATAATAGATAGATTATATCGCTTTCTTCTATTTTTTCCTGGGAATAGATTTTTAGTCCTATGTATCTTTTTTTCTCCCTTAGTGTTGGAGGCAAAATTTTTAGTTTCATACTATCAATCAACATACAAAATAATTAATTTAGTCTTTTATTATTCTAACACCTTCAACAACACTTCTCTTATGAATGCCTATATTTTTAATTATCTCTTGAGGGTTGTCGGATATTAGTTTTTTTCCTGATTCCATGTCCATGTCCATAAGCTGACTTAACAAAATCAAACTTTTAGGAGATCTGACATCATAAAATGATGTACTCCCACTACTAAGAATACATCTGAAATC
The DNA here is from genome assembly GCA_017430835.1 of Methanosphaera sp. The sequence goes on along the minus strand of JAFRMD010000072.1, from coordinate 44,162 downwards.
ATACTTTCTCTGCAACATCAACAATTGATTTATCTGATTTAACATCTTAGCCTTATAAAATCCTCTGTTAGATAAAATGTCCATAATATTTATATTTACACTAATGTTGTTTTCCTTAAAAAACTTGGCAAGAACATGATTAATGCCACAATTACGTTTATTTATGTAAGGATGATTAATTATGTCAATTTGGGGAGATTCGGATATGGACCTGTTAATTTTTTCATTATTGCCATTTGCCATGATTAAATCAACTTTCTTATAGTAACGTTGGACATGTTTGCGTAATATTTGGGGATTAGTTTCATCAATACAAACTCCATGATATAATTCTAAAGAAGTGGATTCATTCAATTCGTTAAATGCTTCTTTTGTATCTTCATCATAAGAATTTGCATCATAAAATATACATGCACCATTAAAATTGAATTCTTCTAATGTTTTAATAACTTCTATGTCGGGTGCAATGTTAAAGTCGTAAAAAATAGTCATATTAAAATCCTTAAAATTTTTGGTTTAAAAATAAAAATTGAATTAGTTACAGGAAGTTAAAGATTTTTTCTGCAACTTTCATTGCATTTTCTTTACTTACTGGATAACTAGCAATTTTAATTCTAACATGTATTGCATCGCCATGATATGTTAACTTTAGAACTTCATCATAAGCTAATTGTTTATCAAAACGAAGGAATAAATTTCCTTTTTCATCCATACGGCGACTTAATTCTTTTTTAATTGTTTCTTTATCTTCATCAGACAAATTTTCATTTAAAAAAGAAACAATATTCTTGTTAGCTCTTTTTTTGGTAATTTTTTCACTTAAGACAATGATTTTATTACCAAAATGATCTTCATTTATGGTTTTTTCAGGTAATGGGTTAGAAAAAAGATGACTGATGGCAGTCATCACTTTCTGTTCATCTTCAGTTCCATAAACAAAAGTTCGATAGGAAATGTTATGAATCATCTATCTAACCTTTTCAGCACCTTTACCTTTATGACGTAATCCTCTACCTTTTTTACCGGCACTGGTTAATCCACGGAAAGCACGTCTTGTGTGTTTTTTACTGCATATCCAATTGATTTTGTTGTCATTTTGGATTTCAGGTCTTTGTGGGTCAACAAGGATTACTTCATAGTATTTTGCTTTACCATCTTCCCATACCCAATATGAATTTAATACTTCTAAGTTAGGGTATTTGCGTGCAACACGTTCTTCAGCCATTCTTTGAATGGATTTTCTTCCTGAAATTTTGTTAACACCCATTCTTTTTGGATCTCTACCGTTTTTGAATCTAGGTTTTCTTCTTGATCCTCTTCTAACTCTGATTCTTGCAACAACATATCCTGTTTTTGCTTTGTAACCTAATTTTCGAGCTTTGTCAATTCTTGTTGGTTTATCAATTCTGATAATAACAGGTTGTCTTCTCCACTTAGGTAATCTTTCTCTCATTAATTCTTTTACGTATGATTCACTTGGGTTTTTCCATGCGTCTTGCATATGTTTATACATTAATATACACCTCATTGTTCAGCCAGTCGGCCACATCCAATTTATTTTTTTTGTGTACTTAGGAATCGTAATTCCTAAAAATAATAAAAACTAAGTCATTTTGACTAGAAATAGTTTTTAACTTATTACAGTCATCAAATTGGGAAGATGATTCCCTATTCTCATATAATAATTATAGATTATCCAATAGCATATAACTATATAATCTATATACTATACAATATTTGTTCATACTATTATTTAATATATGCCCTTGGAAAAGTATTTTAATTAAATATTCTAAAAATAATATTTTAAGAATTAGGTGAAAATATGGAATTTTGTCCAGATTGTGGAAAGGTATTATTGCCACGTAAGGGTATACTACATTGTTTTAGTTGTGGCTATGAAAAGCAATTGTCACGTGATGAAAAAAATGAATATGTAATCCAGGAAGATGTTTCTGACAAAAATGAAGTAATAGTTACTGGAGATAAAGTAAATACAATGCCCACAACAAAGGGTTTATGTTACCGTTGCAAAAACAGGGAGCTGGAATGGTGGATGGTTCAAACAAGAAAATCGGATGAGGCGACCACAATATTCTACAGATGTACAAAATGTGGAAACACATGGCGAAGATAAGAATATTTTAAATACTAAGAAATGCCATCATTAAAGGACAATTTAATGTCATGAAAAAGAAAAAAACTAGAAAAATGAAAAATCAATAATAGTTCATATAATTAGATTAGTCATTATTTTTTAATTTACTTTATTAAAATCACAGTATTTTATTTTATAAGAGTTTTCTTATCCATACTGAATTTTCCACCTTTATTAACCACAGTTTTTTTACCATTAGGACTATTGGACAATAATTTACTATTTTTAATTGTCATTGTTGTAAAGTTATTCATAAATCGGGATTTTTCAGAGTATACTGCTCCACCATTTTTAGTAGCTTTGTTTTTATTTAAAGTACTGTAATTTATTGTAGTTTTTCCAACGTTCCAGATTGCTCCTCCAGTTTTGGCTTTATTGCTGTTTAATTTGGATTTATAAATTGTTAATTTTGATTCGTATTGAGCAATTGCTCCTCCAGTATCAGTTGCCTTGTTATTTTTTAAAACGGAATCGTTTATAACTAAAGTTCCATCATTTCTAATTGCTCCTCCATTATAACCCTCATTATTTTTTAGGGTACTGGATTTTATTGTTAATTTTTCACCATTAGTTATTGCTCCACCAAATCCGTTAGCTATATTGTTGTATATTTCACTGTTAATTATTTTTAAAGCTATACCAACATTTGATATGGCTCCACCTTCTTCTGATGCTTTATTATAACCTATTTTGCTGTTTTTTATGGTTAATGTACCATCATTGTTTATTGCTCCACTATTTTCAGCTTTGTTATAGTTTAGAGTACAATTACTTATTGTTAAAGTGCCCTCGTTTTGTATTGCTCCACCTCTTGAGGAGTAACAGTTAATAATTTTAAGGTTTTTAATTGTTGCCGTATTTTTTGTAACTAAAAATTGATATTTTTTTGCACCGCTTATAGTATTTCCGTTTCCATTGATGGTTAATTTTTTAATTGAATTGGTCATAACCTGATTATCTTTTAATTTTATGTTTGATTTGATGTTAATCGTTACTGTATCATACTTTGTATTTGTTAAAGCGGAATTTAATGTTTTAAATGTTGATACACTGAATGTTTTACTTGTACTACTTTTTTTTGTTTGTGTTACTAGATTTTTTTCATTATTCTTTTTTGCTATGCTTTTAGTATTTGTTACTATATTATCAGGTTCTTTAATGCTTTTGCTCACCGTTTTTGCAGTTTCTTTAACAACTTTATGGTTTTTAACAGTAGTTTTGTTGGTTTCTGTAGCACTTACAAATCCTACAAGGAGGATGCAAATTGTAACTAATAACAGAACCTTTTTTAAGTTTCTACTTGTCATTTTCTTATTTCACCTATTTTTTATTAATAATTAAATCAATGAGAATCCTTTTATTAGTTGTATTATTTATATTTTTTCAATATATTCGGATATTGTGTTTAAAAGAGAATTAAAAGGATTGGGAGGGGGGGGGTTAAGTTTTTAGTAACTTTTTGCTTGCTTTACTACTAAGGTACATATAGTTTCCTTTGTAAGTTGCTTTGATGGCTTTGCCAATAGCAGACTTTACAACTTTATACTTGAATGTAATTATACCTTTGCTGTTGGTTTTCTTGTTGTATGTTTTGGATCCTATCTTGATAGCTACTTTCTGACTTTTAATTGCTTTATTGGATTTGTTTTTGAGTGTGACTTTTACTTTGATTTTATCCTTGACCTTAACTTTACTTTTACTTAGTTTAATTGTTAGTTTGCTTTTTATTTTTGGAAGTACTTTCATTTTTGTGGTTGTGATTGAGTTGTAATACTTTGTTGAACCAGCATAGTTTGCCGTTACTTTTATAGTGCCTGTTTTTGTTGTTTTGTAAGTTTTTGTTGCTATTGCGTTGTTGTCGGTTGTAAGGGAGTATGTGTTGCTTCCTATTTTAACAGTTATTTTCTGGTTTTTTAATTTGTTTGCGTTAATGTCTTTTAGAGTTATGGTAACTTTTACTTTACTTGCCTTGTATAATTTTGTAGCATTTAGATTGAGTGTTAAGGTGGTGTTTATTTTATTAATGCTTACTTTCAAATTTGTTGTGCAGGCAAAGTATGATGTGTTTCCATTGTATTTGGCAGTTATGCTTTGCGTTCCACTTGTTGCAGCTTTGTAGTTATATTTTACAATACCATTTGCGTTCGTGGTTAAATTATAATTCTTTTCGTTAATCGTTGCCGTGATTTTTCCATTAGGGATTGCTTTGTTGTTTTGATCTTTTAAAGTGAATGTTATTTCAATATTGTCATCCACATAAGGTTTTGAATTGTTTAAAGAGATTGTTATTGTAGTGTTTTTTCTTCCGTCATCAAAGGTGTTCATTGTTATTGTGGTGTTTGTTACATTTTTTATGTAAATTGTGGAACTGTCTAATGAAATGTCATCGCCTCTATTGTTTTCAATTAATGTATTGCTACCTTCATTAATTATTGCTTTTCCACTCGTTTTTGCTTTGTTTTTCACAAATGTGTTGTTTTTAATGCTTAAGTTTTTGCCGTAATAGGTTTCTGTAACAATATTTTCATATTCATATCTATCCATATAACCCTCAGAATTTATGGCAGAACCTTTATTGGCAGAATTGTTAATGAAATCATTGTTAATAATTATACTGTCGTCTCCAGCATAATTTCGGATTGCACCTCCGAGTTCTGTAGCAACGTTATTCCTGAATATGTTGTTGTCTATGGTGAATGTACTGTGTTCATTATAAAGTGCTCCACCATTTATTGCCTCATTGTTTTCTAATGTGCAGTTATATATTGTTAAAGTACTCCAGAACCTGTTTGATATTGCTCCTCCATTTCCATCGCTTTCTGTTGCTTTATTGTTGTTAAAGGTGCAGTTTGAAATATTCATTTTGCCCGTGTTGTCGATTGCTCCTCCGTTTCCATACTTTCCTAATACCTTGTTGTTGTCGAATTTACTCGTTGTAATTGTTAGCTTACCATTGTTAAGAACTGCTCCTTCGCTACTATAATCGTTTCTTGCTTCGTTGTTGTTGAATGTGGTGTTTTTTATTATCATGTTGCGATAATTGTCTATTACTCCACCATATCTAGCTATGTTGTTGTTGAATGTGGTGTTTGTAATGTTGAAATCACCATCATTAAATATTGCCCCTCCACTTTCTGTTGCCGTGTTGTTGTAGAGGCTACTCTTTGTCAACGTTAGATTTCCGGCATTATAAAGTGCTCCAGCATCATCATCAGCTTTGTTGTCGAATAACTTGCTGTCTGTTATTTTTAGACTTCCATAGTTATAGATTGCACCTCCGTACCTATAGGATGCTGTGTTGTTGTTTAATGTGCAGTTTGTAATTGTTAGGGTTGCATCATTCCTATTTAGTATTGCTCCCCCATTTTCTTCTGCTTTGCTGTTGCTTAGTGTACTGTCTGAAATTTTTAGAGTACCCTTGTTGTCTATGGATCCTCCTGATGTTCCATTACAATTTGTTATTAGGAGCTTGTTAATTGTAACAGTTTTACCGGAAGCAATGGTTAAGAATTGGTGTTCCTGGTTTCCACTAATTTTGTTGTTGTTTCCATTGATTGTCAATAGGGTTATTTCCGGATTTAATTCTAGTGATCCACCAAGCGTTATATTGTTTTTTATGTTGACTGTTACAACATTTGAACCGGGATTGTCATATATTGCATTTTTCAGTTCATCATAATCGTTAATGTCTTGTGACGGGGTGTTTTCGCTTTTCAGGTTTTTTTCGTCCTTTTTAACTATTTTATTTTTTTCAGATTCTCGTTTAGCGTTTTTCTTTGTTAAAGTGTGCTTATTAATTATTTGCTTTTTCTGTTCTTTTATTGTATGGTGTTGGCTTTTAATGGTCTTTTCAATTGTTTGTGTGTTCTTGGTTGCGCTGGTTTTGTTTGTTGTGGCTGCACTTGCTAGTCCAACAAGCAGTATTGTGATTGCTGCTAATAAGAGAAGCTTTTGAATATTCTTGAGTTTCATCTTCCTTTTCACCTGCCATGTCTTTTAGTATCCTTTTTTCATGATACTTTAATTAATATAAAATTAGTTCTTATATATAATACAATTAAAGATTATTCTTTATTTGACTATTTGATTGGTTAAGGATATTGTTTTAATTCTAGGTTAACTTATATTCCTAATTATTAAGTATTGCTAAAGAAGGTGTTTTCAAAATTGTTTTGTTTTAAAAATAGTAGTTTATGCATAGGATATAATTTTAGAATGACTTTGCTTTTTGTGATTTGAGTATTTAGAAAGTCGCACAAAAAAAGAATAGGATGGTTATTTCGATAAAACAAACTCATGTGAGTTAAATATGTTTTGAATCGTGTCATTATTTTTTCTTTCTTGTTTGTCAAGTTTTGCTTTTCGTTTTTCAATTGTTTCGGTTATGCCTAAAACCTGTTCAACTTTTTTCACATCTTGACTTTTACACATCCATCCTGTAGTATTTCCAGCTACTTTATCCAAGTTACTGAAATGTTCTGGTGTATAGTACTGGAAGTATTCTTTTATTTGGTGTTTTTGTTTTTCGTTAATGGTATGTGTTAGTTGATAGTACTTTGTTGATGTATTGCAATCCAAAGTTGAAAGCCTAAGTTTCAGTTCCTTTTTGTTATAGTCTACCATATCATATGTTCTTATATAACTAATATATAGTATACTTTTTGGTATTTATTTTCTTTATTTTTTATTCATTGATTAATATAATTCGTTTTTAATTATAAAATAGTTAATACTTATTTTATACTTTATTGGCAATTAATCATTGTCATTTTTATAAAAAATAAATAATTTTTAATTAAGAAAATTTGAATTTTAAATACAATTTTGAAGCAATTTTTCAGTAATTGAACTTCAATTTTTGAGTTAAAAATACTAAATAATTTTTTAAAATAAGTTTAAAGCAAATAAAGATTTATTAAAAATTTATTAAAAAACAACAATTTTAATGGAGTTAAATAATAAAACTAGAATAAAATGGAGGTTAAAAAATAAATGAAGTTGTTAATTAATTATAATGGTCCTTTATTTTCACGACCTTCTCTTACTCCGGTACCTGCTTCATGTTTCATTTGTTCAGGTTTAAACAACATTTTAACCAGATTATCTGCATGTTGGGTAGCACGATTATATGCTAATTGTTTCAAATCTTTTTCATCCTTTCCTTCATCTTCATGAACAAATACTTCTAAAATATGGGTATTTGTCATAAGTTGTGCCTGAATAAGACCAGTACTTGCTTCGTGAGCACATAGTTTGTCAATTTTTTCTCCACCAGGCATACCGAATGCCATAACAATATCACAATTTTCTTCTTCAATTAACTTCTTGGCAGCAACAGGTAAATCCTTGACACCTGGAACAAAACTTTCAACAAATTTTACTCCAGTGACCTGTTTTTTTATCTGATTTACTGCTGCACTAGCCATATCATAACGTGCAAATGTTGTACTGCAAATTCCTATTCTTTTTGACATTAATTAACAACTCTTATCATATTTATAAAAATTTAACTTCTTTAACTTCAAAGGATTTTTTTAGTCTTTCTAAATCAATACTTCCTGTATGGAACATTTCACCAGTTACCATGTCGTTAACAATAACTTGGGCCGGTGCAAAAACATCCTTAGGTATTTTATAGAAATCACCATCAGCTTCTTTGAAGAATTCTAGGAAACTTTTACCATAATTTTCGGATGAGGATGATGGTAATGTAGTGGCAAGCTCCTCTAAACTTTCTCCTTCATCAGGTTCAATGTAATAATAAGTTCTTCCACCAAATATGATTGCATCATTGGTTTTTCCCATAGCTTTAAGACCATCCGGATCAACTGGTGTAATAGGAGTAATTCCTGCTGCGTAGGTAATTTTTGTAACATCAAAGTCCATGACTTCATACATTTTGTAAACTCCAACTTCAAGAGCTCTGCCTGATATTTGGATAGATCCTACAAGGGAAGCGGTAGGAGCAACAAGAATTGTGAGGTTTTCTGTTTTTACGCCACATTCTTCAGCAATGAATTCGGCAACTTTTTCATCAGGTAGTTTGTCTGATTCAAGGGTAATAACAGCAATGTCTGATTCTTCAGTATAACCTGTTATTTTATAAATTTCATCATCTTTAAACTTGTGTGTCTGTGCAGGACCTGATGCCATTGCAGTGTAACCGTCAACATCAATTTTCCAACCAGCTTTCTGGGAACCTAATGTGGTTAATGCAGGAAAATCTGTTTTAACTTTTACAGCAGGCATTGCCATAATGTCACTTAGGTCACCCGGTATGGAAATACCAACATCACAAATTCCACCAAGACAAACTTTTGTAAACAGTTCTCCACCTTTAATACTACCTTTAGCATTTACTCCACAATCAATAACCCTTGTTCCATTTGATAAGGTTGATGGGATGAGTTTTAGCTTTTCAGCATCTTCAATCATTTTGTCAGCAATTTTTTTAGCTGCAACATTCATACTTTCACTCATGTATTTTCCTCCGTATAAATAATCTTTAAAAAAACTTCAATATTAACTTGGATTTTATTTCATAGTCATATATTGTATTATGCTTATTAACTATGGTATTTGTTAATAATAAATGTATGTTAAAGTTTTTTTGAACTAATTCACCATTTTTTTAATATTTCTCTACACTTATCCCAGTCATGTTCATATATGTGTAGGCTCATGGCATGATGGACCATATTGACAAGTTCGGTATCAGTATTTTCAGCAACATAGTAACCTACTTCCCTTATACCGAAAAGGTTGGGGAAGGTTGCTCCGCCACAATCGTTACTTCTAAAGAAGTCAGTCATGTATAATTTATCGTCCCTAATAAGAAAGGCGATTTCCTGAAGGCATGGAATTTCATCAACTTTGTTGTCTTGAATGGGGTCAATAGTAATTGCAATTGCACGCCGGGATTCTCTGCAATTATTGAGTTTTTCAATGCATGTATCAATCTGGTCAATACTAAAATATTGTCTTAAGCGATTACCATAAGTATAAACAAATCCCTGATCATTATTAGGGTCTAACAATTCCTGTTTATAGGTTTCTAGTCTATCATCATGCCAAGGAGAACATTCAGGTACTGTATCATCACTTGGGTTGGTTATTTCAATCATTACATTTTGCAATTCTTTTGTTAGACTTCCACGTTCATCAGTTACTTCATGACCTTCAAGCATAATCTTTTTAACACAAGTTAACCAAGCATTTGCAATATTGTTGGTTCTAATAAATTTTGCCATTTAAATTCCTTCCGTTTTAATCTCTTTTAAAATATCTAGTTTTCCTTGACTAATCTCATCTTCTAGCATACGCATACCACAATCGGGATCTATAATAATATTGTCTCGTTTAATAATATTTTTAACTTCCTTAACGGTTTTTACAACATCTTCTTTATTATCAACAGATTTTAACTTGGTATTCACACAGCCTATACCAATATTCTTTTTGCAATTTGACTTCCAAAACTTTTTCAGCGTTGGGATATTTTGGGGCATTCCAGAAAATTCAAAATCTAAAATATCAACGTCAAAGTCAAGCAAATCCTTCATAACATTTTCCAAATCACCACAAACATGTAATATTACTGGTATATCTAATTCTTCACTGATAAGTTCTACAGCATTTCTTGAAACGTTAATATCTTCTGCACCAGTGGAGATGAATGGTTCATCAATTTGTATTGCACAAGCACCAGCTTTTTCTAATTCTTTTGCTTCAACAAGTAATGCCCGTGCCATGTCATAAATAGCATTTTCTTTTTTAGTATAAAAGTTTTCAATCAATGAAGAATGCGTTAATGTTGTAGGTCCGGTTAAAATTCCTTTAACACCCTTTGCTTCATGTTTAAAAATGTCGTTTAAATCAGCATTTAATTTAAACTTATTGTCAATAGATTTTGCTGTTTTGAAAGCTAACTGAAAATCCTTAACAGATATTGGATGTGCGGCGGGGGTAATTTTTCCCTTAATAAAAGCAGTATTATCTTCAATTCTAAATCCATTAATTTTACTAGCAAATATTTTAACCATATCGCCTCTTACTTGTCCATCACATATTATGTCAATATCTGATTTAACAAATGAATGCACAGATTCTATTATTGCCTTTTTATATGAATCATACAAGCCTAAGGTTTCATTAAGTTTTTCATTAAAAGTATTTGCTTTGAAACTATGTGTTGGGTAACTGCCAACTATTGTAGTAATGATTGCCATTTTATTCATAACCTAAAGTTGTTGCAAAAATTCTATTATTAAATATATTGAAAAAAATTATTATAATTTTCACTTGAAAAATAAGATTTGATTTTTGCTTGTTATTTCTTGTTTAGCTCAAATTTTTTCATATTACGTGGTATTCACTAGAAAGAGATTGTTTTTTACTGGAAGATTTCATCACACTTGATGTAAAACTGTTTTTTAAAAAATTGTAGAATAAGAAGGGGGGTTAGGAATTTCGTCATCGTTTTGTTGTTACAACATGGGCTACAACCATAGCACTTAGGAATAGGTAAGTTACAAGAGCAGAACCGTTTATTGTCCTTGTGATAATGAATAATCCTAATATGGTTTGTGCAATGAACGCTGATAAGGATCCTGTTAATAACGCCTCTCGTCCTAAATACTTCTTGTTACCACGTTCACGTTGAATTCTATATTTATTTAATACTTTAATTCCAATAATAATTACGGCAAGAATCCAGAGAAGAATGACTACTAATGCAACATAACCGAAATCGAATCCAAAACCGAAGATTCCGGGTAGGAAATAATCGATTACGTCTTTTTTTGTTACTAATATTCCATAGAACAATGGGAATGGTAATCCGAACAATGTTACAAATGTTAATGGTAATGATATGTAACCATCACTATTTCCAAGACCGCTACTTCCCCAGTATGTTGCGTTAGCCGTATGTCCCCATGCATTTGTATTGCCGAGAACTAGTCTAAGACTAGATAATTGGTTACTACTCATACGGTCAATTCTTGATAAAGGACTAATAATTTCCATATTTAATAATTGAGCTAATCCTTCCATTACTCCGAAAATCAATAGTAATCCAACCAGTATCAAAGCAACATTTCTAATATTAATAAATGAACTTTCTTTCTTAAATGTCTTACTGAGAATTAAAAATCCTACTGCTAAACCTAATGCCCACATAATAAGGAAATCACGGTGAACAAATGCTCCGAACAAGGTGATCCCAGCGCTAATTAAAAGTACTAACAGTTTAATATTGGATGTTTTCGATCCTTGCTCCTCTATCACGGGGATTATCGACCACGACGTTACCACAACCAGAATGGCCAACGGACCATAAGGGTGTGTAAATTCATGATGATTAAGCATAGGCAGTACTAAACAAAGTGCGTCAAAACCGAATAATAAGGTTATTCCAACACCCAAGATTAATGATAGAACAAATACTAAACTGAAATTTAATGGAATGAAGTTTAATAATAATAAAACTCCAATATGCATCAGTATAGCAAATTCTAAGATAAATATCAAGTGATTTGAAGCTATTAATGCCATATATTAATCAATCCTTTATTAATTCTTGTTGAATTAAATTATTTGAATATAAAATTATATTATTAATTTCTCTTTATATATTATTTTATCATCTTAATTTATTAAGATTTTTATTTTTTAGATAACTATGTGTGTATTAAAAATTATTCTATTAACTATTTTAAAAAAAGATAGAAATATATATTTGTGAAAACAAATTATTATAATAATTAGTATGGGCTAGTAGCTCAGCTTGGTAGAGTGTCGCCTTGGCATGGCGGAGGCCTCGGGTTCAAATCTCGACTAGTCCACTATATTTTAACTATTTTTGATTATAATATTCGTCATATGTTTTATATATTTCATTAACAATTAAATCTATCAGATTATCCGTTTTTAATGAAAAATTGGATGGTTTTTTAGATAATAAGTCTTTGGATAATTCAATAATTTCATTAAGATTTTTTGAACGTTTCATTAATCCTTTATTGATGTAGTAGGTATCCACAGATAACTGCTTGCCAGGATAACATGAAATGACTGGTGTTCCAAGTAAGGCTGCTTCTCTATTCATTGTACCGCCAGCACCTATTAATAAATCTGCCTTTTTCATTAAACTGAATGTGTCAACAGGTGTCTTAATGATATGTACATTAGGTAAATCTTTGAATATTTCTCCCTGTGTTTTAAAACGTGGAATGATTAATATGTCTGCTTGATTTTTCAGTGCATCAACTATAGGTGTAAGAACAGATTTTGTACAATCCGCATCAAGGTATGAAGCAAGTGAAGGTTCCGGTCTCATTAAAATGATTTTATCATTTTTAAGTTCTAATCCTAAATCGTCAATGATATTTTCGTTATAGGTAAAATCTTCAAGATGTGTAACTTCACAAGTTCCATTATATCTGACAATATCATTTGGATTCATTCCAAAATGAATCGTATTCCATACATCAAATATTTCAGGAATTATCAATTTGTTTGTTAATGGAAGCGTTAATTTGTTTGCTGCTATAGCATGTTCATTATCTAATACGAATATGTTTGGTATTCCAAGCCCAAATGCTACTCGGGGCAGTTCTATTGAATGTTTTGTTATTGCAACATCTATATTTTCTTTAGCTATGAATTTGGATAGTTCATATGCACGCTTAGTACTTGACAATAATTTTTCTTCCAGTGTTACACCATGATTTCCAATTGAAGTGTATTCAAGATTAAATATTTCTAGTAAATCATGAATATTTGAAAAGTCTCTTGCAGTAATTAAGACTTCATGTCCATCGGCTCTCAGTTTCTTAATAATTCCATTGAAAAATCGTACATGGGGCGCATTTACAATATCTATCCATACTTTCATAGCTAATACTTCCTTAGATAATTAAAAAAAATAAAATTAGAATCTAGTAATCTAGTTTATTTCATTTTGGAATTTCTTATATAAGTCAATGATTTCGTCTACTCCTTCACCTGTTTTTAAACTACATTTTACTACAGGAATGTCAGGATTTATCATTTTAATATCGTTTACCATCTTGTCCGCGTCCGCACCGACGGCATCGGCCAGGTCAACTTTGTTAACAATAGCCATGTCGGCTCCTTTGAAAATCATAGGATGTTTTTCTGCAGTATCGTCACCTTCAGTTACACTTATGATAACTGTTCTGATGTGTGCACCAAGGTTAAAGTCTGCTGGACATATGAGGTTTCCAACGTTTTCGATGAATAGTATTGAAATATCATCTAATGGAACATCATGTAATGCATGACCTATTAAATGTGCATCAAGATGACATTCCTTTCCAGTGTTCAATCCTTTTACTGGTACATTTTTTTCTTCAATTCTTTTTGCATCAAATTTACTTAGTATGTCTCCTGCGATAACGGCAATATCATCATCCATTTCGTCAATTAATTTTTCCAACAAGGATGTTTTACCGGAACCTACTGCACCTACTAAGTCTACCGCAAATACGTTTTTTTCGTCAAATTTTTGTCTGTTTCCATATGCTAATTTGTCATTAGCTAAAATTATGTCTTGTTCTACATCGATTGATACATTATGCATTTTCATCTTCCCTTTCTATTTTTATGGTTTTTATGTTACATTCTTGTCCTTGAATGATGTGTACTTTTGTGTTGGCACATTCGGGACATGTTGCTACGCTCATTAAATGATCCATATTTTCATCAGTTTTAGTTTCACCTTTAAAACCACATTCTTCACATTCTATTTCTATTGGTATCATATTAATGATTATTTCAGCGTCTTCGAAGATTGTTCCTTCTCTTAGTATATCCATCATGAACTTTAATTGTTCTGGATTTAACATTGTAAGTTCACCTACTTCAAGGACGGCTTCATTAATTTGTATAGCATTATTTTTCTTTGCAGTATCAAGTATGGCTTCAACCATACTGTTTGCCATGGATAATTCATGCATGGTTTTTACTCCAATTATAAAAGTTTTTATTAATAAAAGTATAAATTTTAATATTTTTATTTATGATAATTATTTGTATTTTACTTTATTTAATTTTAATTTATAATAATTAGGTTAACATTGTTATCTGCTAAATTATTTTAAAAATAAAAATCATAATTTATTATAATAAAAAATTATATCAATTCACAGAAAGTATTCATGAATTGTATAACACTTAAGGAGAGAATTAATAGTGATAATTGGTGGATCTGCATCACAAGCATTAGCTGCTCAAGTTGCAAGAGAATTAAATGATAAACTATGTACTGTCGAATCAAAAAAGTTTCCTGACGGAGAAAGATACTTTAGAATAAAAGATGAAATCAACAAGGATGAAAAAGTAACAATAATTCAATCAACAGGATATCCACAGGATGAAAATCTGATGGAATTGTTTTTCATCTTGGACATATTGGAGGATATGCAAGTAGAAGACATAACGGTTGTATCCCCCTATTTAGGTTACAGTCGTCAAGAAAGAAGATTTAAAGAAGTTGAATGCATATCAGCAAAAGCAACAGCAAAACTAATTCAAACAATGGGAGTAAAACGATTAATCTCAGTAAATTTACATGAAGAAAGTATCTGTGACCTCTATGATATCCCTGTGGATAATATCTCTGCAATGCCAGCAATAGCCCAACACATAAAGGATACCTTTGATGAAAAGCCAATTGTATTAGCTCCAGATAAGGGTGCAGTAAATTTTGCAAAAGAAATAGCTACAATTCTTGATACGGATTATGATTACTTGGAAAAAGTAAGATTATCTCCAGAAGTAGTAGAAACCAAAACAAAAAACATTTCAGTAAACAATAGAAGTGTAGTAATAATAGATGACATAATAAGTACTGGTGGAACCATAGTAAATGCTATCAATATTCTTAAAGAACAAGGAGCGACTGCAGTGGATGTGTTCTGTGTACATCCTGTATTGGTAAATGATGCAGTACTTAAAATAAACGCTGCTGGAGCAAATAGTGTTCAAGCAACCAACACACTAAAAAGTGAAGTGGCAGAAATATCTCTTGCAGAAACTATTGCATCTCATATTAAATCCTTAAATTAAAAAAAAATGGTGATTAGTAGGAATAACTATCAGTTCAATAATCATCCTTTATTAAAAATTTTTTTTTCTATAACTTTTACGGTTATAATCGTTTCTATTACTGTCAGTTTGATAATCTATCTTACTGTAAGTGTTTTTTTGATAATTATTTTTCTGATATTTTTCTTTCCTGTGAGGATTAAAGTTTCTACTTTTTCTATTCTTTTTATTATTTTTATATTGATTATTGTTTTCGTTACGTTTTTTGGATTTTTCTCTAGGACGAGCAGGTTCTATGTGAACGCTAACATTTCCAATGTATGTTTCACCCATGAATTTGTAGAAATCAGAAGCATTTGCTTCGGCAATTTCAACAAAAGAGAAGTTATCAAAAATATCTATATTTCCAACTTGACGCCCATTAAGACCTGTTTTTTCATTAATAGCATTTAATATGACACTCATGGACATTTCTTGTTTTTTACCAACACTCATAAAGAATTTTACAAATCCCTCACGTGCTTCGGTATCTCCAAATTCTTCTTCCATATATTTGTTATCTTCCATGATGCCTTTAAGTAATGTTGCAGCAATGTCAATAGAGTTATAGTCTTCTTCAATTAATTTTTCTATTATGTATATTTCTTTAGAAATATTTTCAGTTTTTATACGTTCTTTTAATTGTTCAATGAAATTATCATTTTTTACTTCGGTTACGTCACTAATTGAAGGTATTGGTGCCTGGTCTATTTTTGTTTTAGCATACTGTTGAATATCCCTTAATTGGTATATTTCTCTTCCTGAAACGAAACTAAACGCTTTTCCACTTTTACCTGCCCGACCAGTTCTTCCAATCCTGTGGACGTAGTATTCATTGTCATTCGGAATGTCGAAGTTAAAAACTGCTTCTACTCCGCCAACATCTATTCCACGAGCAGCAACGTCAGTTGCAACTAGTATTTCAAGATTTCCATGTTTGAACTTGTTCATCACGTGGTCTCTCTGGTTTTGTGTTAAATCACCATGTAATCCATCTGCAAGGTATCCTCTTATTTGTAGGTGACTTACGAGTTTATCAACTTTTCTTTTCGTGTTACAAAATACTAATGATAAATCAAAATTGTTCAAATCCAAGAGTCGTGATAACAATTCCAGTTTCATGTCTTCTTTAACTTCAAAGTATTTTTGTTCAACGTCTGGCGTTGTAAGTTCATGTTTTGTAATTTTAACTATTTCAGCATCTGTCTGGTATCTTTTTGCAAGTCGCATTATTTCTTCGGGTAATGTGGCAGAAAATAATAAAAATTGTCTATCTGCTGGTATGTCTTCTAATATATATTCAATATCTTCCCTAAATCCCATATCTAACATTTCATCTGCTTCATCTAAAATTACTGTTTTAATATTTGATAGTTTGATTGTTCTTCTATCTATATGATCCATTACACGACCAGGAGTTCCAATAATGATTTGAACTCCTTTTTTTAGAGCTTTTATTTGTCTATCGATTGGTTGACCACCATATACTGGCAGTACATCTATTTTTGGAAGGTATTTTGATAATTTCTTCAGTTCTTCTGCTACTTGGATGGCTAATTCACGTGTTGGACATAATATCATTGCTTGTAGTTTTTTATCATCGCTATCGATATTTTCTAACAAAGGTATTCCAAATGCAGCTGTTTTTCCCGTTCCTGTCTGAGCTTGCCCCGTTACGTCTTTATGTGCTAATATTTTTGGAATTGCTAATGATTGAATAGGCGAAGCTTCTTCAAATCCCATATCTTCTACTGCTTTTTGCATTTCTGGGGATATGTTCAAGTCCTTAAATTTTAATTTTTCCATAGTTAGACTCCTGTTATGTTCTAAATTCTACCAATGTATAGTAGTTTCTTATTTGGACTTTAGTAATACTGGCGTACTACTAATCTAATTCTTTCAATAGAATAAAATGGGCTTTTATCCTACTTTTTGTTTATTTGTAAACTAATTATAATTTATTATGAATTCTTCTTCAAGTAATTTTTTTCTTTTTCTTATTATTTATTTTGATACGTTAGAATAACGTTTAAATTATTCTTTTCTTATTATTCAATCAATCAATACAATAATACTCAATCAACTTTACTTTAATCTAAAATACATAAATTTAAATATTTTATATATTATAATACATAGCAGTAGTAAATAAAAAAATTTTAGAACCTTTTTATTTTTTTATTGTCTACTAGAAAAAATATTAAATTTATTACTGGTTTATATTGAGCGATATAACCATGAAGTTAAAGATTCTTCACTAAAAAAATCTTTTTAGAAAATATATTTTAATTTAATCATTTTTCACTCTTTAAAAATAATAACTTAATAAGAGTATAAAAATGGAATGAATTTTTCTATTTTTGTTATTTTTAATATTTTTCATTATTATAAAAAGTAAGAAATGAAAAAAGAAAAGATTTAATGTAGTTTAAATAATATTGTTTTTTCTGAGAAGCCCGCTTGCAGGATCCATACCCTGAGCACCAAGCAATAGGACAACATCTTCTTTTTCAGCAGAAGAAATTGTTTTTACTAAACAATCTTCTAATTTGTCATACAATATATAATTGATACCATTTTTTTCAAGAGTATTGGTAAAAATATTTAATTCACTATCTGTAACAGTGTTTAAACGATTAACTACATCAGTACTCGTCGTTAAAATAAGATTATAACTTTCAAAGTTACTTAATACCTCAACTAGAGCCTCTGCAATTTCATGGTTAATTTCTTCACCACGTGAACCTCTTATTGCAAAGATAACATAAAGATTTTCACCTAATTTTGCACCATTTTCCACAGTTAATTTAATACCTGATGGGTTATGGGCAAAGTCGTCAATAATGACGGGACTATTTTTTAATCTGATAAAACGTCTTGCCAAGGGTTTATAATTTTTTAAGGATTTAACAACCAGATCCCTATCCAATTTCTTATATTCACAAACAGTGATAGCTGCCATGATATCCTGAACAAAATGTTTTGAAGTAAAAGGTAAATCTGAATATTCAATATATATGTCACCATTTGAGTAAATACCTTCATTTTCAACATAATAAATTGGCAAATCAACATTTGGGGAATATTCGCCAAAAAACATTACATTAATATTTTCAAATTCTTTAACGTATCTGTCCATCATTCTAATGTTTTCATCATCATTATTTAAAACAAGTAATGATTCCTTATCAAACTTAGTTAATGCACGAGCAGCTCCTGAAATTTCATATAAAAGGTCATCAAATGATTCAACAAGATTCATATGGTCTGCTGAAGCATTAGTTATAATAGAAACATCAGTACCAAGTGCAGAAATCATTTGAAAAGAATGGTCTTTCATAATCTTTTCATCCCAACCTTGAACTTCAGATACTTCTAAGCAAATGGCTTCAATGTTTCCATTCAAATCATAAAAATCTTTTAGTTCTGATGCAACCCTAGGATCAATTAAGGTGTTACCTTCACTTTCAGCATCGGTATTAGTATACGTAACGTAATTCAAATCTGAAAAAATAGTAAAAAGAAGGTGAGTTGTGGTTGATTTTCCATTGGTTCCAGTAACTGCAACCTTGAATGAGTCACTAGCAAATTTACATACGGCATTATCTAAAGCAAATGCTGTAGCATACTCTATGTTATCTGTGACAATCAATGGAAAATTCAATTTAGTAGCCACTTCAATCGCATTTTCTTGAGGAGTTTGTGTAATTAAACATGCAATTTCTTTTTCTTTTGCAATTTCTATTCCTTTATCATTAATCCAGTGCCTAATAACAATATCATTTTTAGATGCTTTATTAAGAAAAGTATAATTGCCAGATAAATTAATGTTTGGTCCATATAATTTTCCTTCAATTTTTCTTGCTAAATCTAATGCTTTGATATTATTCATAAAATATATTCTCCCCAAATGTTTTATTATATTACTTTAAAAATGAATAAAGCAATAACAGACACTATAAATGTAACAGCCCAATATAATAAAATAATTTTTTGTTCTGACATTCCATGATAGTTTAAGGTATGATGTAATGGTTCTACTGGCAAAGTGATTATATGAGCTCTATGTAGTAAACTAACTATTACAGACACAATAGGTACAGCAAGAGCGATGATTGAGAAAATTAAAGAATCACCAAGTAAAGCTGCTACCATATAGCCAGTACCAAGTGCGTATGATCCAGTATCTCCCATGAAAATTTTTGCAGGATAATGGTTAAGAACTAAGAATCCTACACAAGCTCCTCCAATAACTACAAATGGTAAGGCAGCAACTGTACCTGTTATTGCAAAACAGTATAATGCCGAAGCAACAGATGCAATGGCAATAATACCTGCTGCAAGACCATCCATACCATCAATTAAGTTCACGGCATTAATAGAACCGATAATTGCCAGTATTGCTAAAGGAATCATTAATAAACCGATTTCTATTCCACTGATTGAAGTTGATAAAACTCCTGGAATAATCAAAAAACATGCAACAACAAATTGTGTGATGATTTTTTCTTTCTCAGAAGTTTCACTTTTAATAGGGATTTCATCAATTAATTCTAATTTATGTTCCTTTTCAACAATTTCTGCATAATCTTTTTTTGCCTTATCTGATGCAATTCTTGCTTCTTCACCTGGTTGTAAAGATAATAAACCAATTTGTACAGGTTTATCACCATTATTTCTCACGACTTTCTGGTACTCTTTAACTTTAAAACCAAGTAAATCATCAAACATACCGAAAATTCCTGCAACAACCATCATTAATACAGTAATTTGAAGGTAACTGACAGATTGGCTGTTAAATAGTAACAGTGTGACTAATGAAACACCAAGTAACATACCAAATCCGCCCATGGTTGGTGTTCCACTTTTTTGTCTGTGTTCTGATACAATAGGATTATCTCTAATATCTGCTGCCAATAATTCTCGCCTTACAAAAGCAGTAAATATTGCAGTTACAACAAGTGTTATAATAAATATTAGAATGCTTGCTTGACTAATCATTATTTTAACCCCCTAAAGTTTAAACTAATTTTTATATTAATGATTTATTTATTTTAACATTAAAATAACTAACTATTAAAATTCTTTAAGAAATGGACAAAAAATTTGAAAAAAAGAAAAAAATTATTCAAAATGGATATTATTGGTTATTGCATAATCATTAACAAGGTCATATGTTAGGTTATTGAGGTTTTCACGTGAATCAGAACGTATAGTTACTCTCTGATAGTGTTTTGGTCCATGAACAACATAAGAGTTATCACCATCAAATACTTTTATTTCAGGTGTTACTTTGTCTGTTGGGAAATCTCCTACAGGCAATTCACAGGAATGGTATTCTTTTATGGATGACTTTACGTTATTGGATGACCAGTTGCCACAGGCCATGTCAACAAGCTGACATAATGGGTAAATATCACAACTGGCTGCTGTCATATAACGTGTACCGCTTGGACGAGTGTTTAACTCAATAACATAATCTTCACCTGATTTATTATCGTGCAGTATGTCAATATCCATTGTACCTTCAACGCCGACAAGATTTGCAAGTTTTTCAGCCAATACTCTAATATTGTTATTATGTTCGACATTATTTAAGCCTTCAATATTTAGGGGGGATTGTTTAATCTTTGCTAAAGGATGAGTACCTTCTAGTGTTGTATCGCCCTTATATACTGGACATAATGCAACAGCTTCATTATTCCATCTTAAAACTTCAATGGAAGCTTCAAAACCTTCAACATATTCTTCAGTAAAAATATTTTCTTTGCTTTTAACAAAATCAGTTATGTCATCACGATTTAAAGCAATTTTAACACCAGAACCTCCTTGACCTTCAGGGGTCTTAAGAACAACAGGTAATTGTTCTTCAAGATAATCTAAATCATAAGGTTCATTTAATTTACTGAAAGCAGGAGTTTTAATATCATTTTCTGATAATTCCTTTTTTGTTTCATACTTGTCTGCGGCAAGATTTGCAGCATAATATGGAGCTGCAACAACTGGAATGTCATAGTCACTTTCAAGTTTATCTTTCATACGACCTACATCAATTAAAGGTGGATCAATACCAATTAATGGAATTACTGCATCCACATCTTCTTTAATAGCAATATGCATAGGTTCCTCCATGCCTCTTGGAACAATATACTGCTTATCAGCTAAACTAAGATTATCTGCATTTTCATTTGATTCTGTAATAATGCTTTCAATACCTAACTTTTTAAGATACCAAGCCACATCATCAAAAAGTCTTGAACCAATAAATAATATTTTCATAAAAAAATCCACCTCAAATTAATTTAACAATTATATCAACTAACTTTTCAACACTAAGAGTAACTTCATCAGAAACCTTATTAACCAAATTCATTTCTTTTGGCTGAATACCAATGGTAAAAACTTCACTGCCTATGCTTTCCTCAATATAATTTATAATGAATGAAACAGGCATGGAATGGGTTGAAATACCAAAATTATCTATCTGATTTTTAGGGATTATTAACATTTCACCTGCTTTTGCATCAAACTCTACGGCATCAACTATCAGAATGTGTGATGGTTTAAGATTACGAATTTCAAGAGTATGATTTTCAGGTGTAGATTCAGTGTTAAGTAGGAAAATATTGTCAGTATTTTTATCAGTAATATTCACTAACTTTTCATATAATTTATCTGACAGTAATGGCCCTAAACCATCATCTCCACGTAATGAGTTACCAATTGTAAAAATTAATAATTTATCATAACCTTCTAGAAACTTGGACAGTTCATTTGATATTTGCTTTGATTGTATCTAAACCACCACCCATTGTATATTTTAAATCAATTGTAATAATATCACCAACAGAAACATCTACTTCATCTAATGGAATAAATAAAGGAGGATTAAGCATTGGGGTAGGACCAGTAACTAACTTTTCTGTTACATTGGTATAGGTTGTAATCATCAATGCATTTAAAATACCTTTTGATTTAACTTCAACTTTAACTTCTTTGGAAAAGTTAGTTTCAATACTCTCTGAAAAAAGTACTTTATTATATATGATTTCATCAGATAATTCAGTAAATTCGGGTTTTCCATTTTCATAATAGGTAATATATGGAATGTTTGTTGATATTAATTTAAGTGTATCGTAAGTAGAATGGGGGATAAAAATGCAATCCTTCTTCTTATACTTCAAGGCATTATTTATTACTGGTGCTTGTTCTTCGTCTATTAATGCAGTATCTAACATTTCGCATATTATTACATCTGCCAATTCTGGAAATATGATGGAGGTAGCATCATCTTCTATGAGTGTGATGTTTGGGTATTTTGAAAGGTTCTTTTTTGTAAAGTTTTTTATCACAGCATGATTATTTTCTATTGCATAAACCTTTTTTGAATATGCACTGGCAATTGATGCTAGAATTCCCGAACCTGTACCTAAATCATATGTTGTTCCTTTAGCATTTTTTTGAATAGCTTTTTTAAAAATGGATACTCTTCTTTTATCATTTACTAAATCAGTATAATATTTCATTACTATTTAATATGTTAAAACAAGATATTAAAATTTTAAAAGAAGTAAATAAATTTGGGAGTTTATTTGAAGTGATTGTTTCTAAAAGATATGTGGGTATAATTTTTTGAATAATATTTTTTTTTTAATCTTTTACTTTTTCTAGTTCGCCTGTTCCAGCACTAGTTAATTTCACATGTTCGACTCCTTTTAATCTCATGATTTTTTCGGTTAAGTCTCTGATATGAATTATATCACCTTTTACAATTATTACTTCTAGGCAGTATTTTTCATTCATGTGAACGTGCAAACTGGCATTGATTTGTTCTCTGTAATCGTGTTGGATGTCAGTTAATGATTCCATTACTCCAACATAATGGTGATCATAAATCACTGCTAAAACACCTACACGTTCTCCTTCCATTTCATTCATCCATTGATATCGTAAAATATAATCTTTTAGGGCATCACGGATTCCTTTGGAACGTGATTGGTATCCTCTGTCACGTAATACATCGTCAAATTCATTTAATAGTTTGTTAGGTAATGACATACTTATTCGCATTACAATCTCTCCAAAAATTTTTTTTATGTCATTAGTAATATGAACTAAAATATACTCATATTATTAATATTAATTATCTAATTAATAATATATAAATTAATGTAGTTAATGTCAGGATATATTTTAAATTTTGATGATTGTTAATAAAATTTTTTGAACAAATATATGCACCATAAAGTATATATATGACATCGGATAGAAGTTATAAATAGTGTTACAGAGGGTTCTGTAATTGTTATGCAGCGATAGTCCAGTCTGGCTAAGACCCTACCCTGCCACGGTAGAGACCCGGGTTCGAATCCCGGTCGTTGCATCGTTTTTTAATATGCGTCTGTAGTCTAGTCTGGCTAGGACTTGGGCCTTCCAAGCCTACGACCCGGGTTCAAATCCCGGCAGTCGCACTTATCTTTTGTAAATAAACTATTTTTTGAGAATTATTGTCTTTTTTGTGTATTCCTCACATTTAATGTATAATCCAATTTTTAACATGTTATTATAATCAATTTTTACATGCTTTTAAGCAAGAATTAATACTACATTATTACTTAATATTGATTGTAGTAAAATTATGAATAATGTTCTTCTTTATATTTTAAGAAAAATATTCATAGTAGTATGATAATAATATTTATATAAAAAATCAGTAACTAGGTTAAAAATATGATTGGTGTAATAGTAGGTGCAGGACGTATTGGTTTTAATTTAGCTAAAAGTATGGCTGAAAATCATGATATCACAATAATAGACAAAGACAAATCAACATGTCAGAAGGTTGATGGAATACTGGATTGTTATGTAATTCAGGGAACGGGAACAAATACAAAAATATTGGAAGAAGCAGATGTTTCAAAATCAGATTTTTTTGTAGCTGCAACAGGAAACGATGAGGTAAACTTGTTATCCTCAGTTTATGCAAAGGAACATGGCGTTAAAAAAATTGTTTCACGCTTAAATAATACGGAACACGAGGATATATTTAAAAAATTAAATATTCGTGTTGTAAATCCAGAAAGAAGTGCCATGAGATTTATTGCACGTAATATTGTAAGACCCACAGCCCAATCTCTTGTTTCTATAGGTGAAGGGGATGCTGAAATAATTGAACTAACCGTTAAAAATAATGACGTTTTTTTTACTCCCATCATTGAAGTTGAAAATAATTCCCCTAAATTTAAAATAGTTACGGTTTACAGTGGAAATGAAGTAATTATCCCAACAGACAATACTGAAATTGGTTATGATGATAGTATAGCCGTTTTAGTTAAAAGAGAATACATTGATGAAATCAGAGAATATTTTACAAGGAATAGTTAATCCTTCAATGCTTAAACTTAAATAATTGTGCTTTATGATTAAAAATGACTAATGAAAAAATCTTAACATTATCTTACCATCTACGTTATCAGGGAGTAAATGTAAGCATACGCAGTACTATAATGGCATCCAATATATGGGATGAATTCAAGCACGACTTCACACTCTTAGAATTAAAAGATGCTCTAAAATCTGTTTACGTAAAAAACAAGGAAGACATTATAAAATTTGACCAATCATTTAACTATGTGTTCGTATTCAACAGAAACACGAAAAATGATCCTGCAGATCAAGAACATATAGAAGTTGAACAAACAGGAAAAATAAGAAAGATCAATAAAGAAAATGTTCAACAAGACACTACCAGAGAAACAATTATACGCCGACGTCTTGAACATAAGGAATATGTGGACAAAACTATTCTTGATGACGAGGTAAACTCTCTTGACAGTATAGATTATAGGGTCTATGACATATGTAACAAATTCAGTAAAAAGATAGCAAACCAGAGATCTATACGAAAAAGAAAGGATAAATCGAGAAGTGTTGACATACAAAAAACGTTACGTAAAAATTTAAAAAATGGAGGATACTTAATAGACTTGGTTCATAAAAAACCGCCAGTGCACAAATCAAGACACTTATTTTTATGTGACATAAGTGGATCTTGTCAATGGGCTACAACATGGTTTTTTTCATTATTGGTAGGTTGTCATGAATCTTTTGATAAGATAACCGTTGATGCCTTTGATCATAGAATAGTTGAAGTTACACATGCATTAAATATGGAATATAAAAATTCATTTCAAGTTAATGTTGGACTTCAATCATTGGGACTTAGGCCTAGAGGACACTCTGATATGACTAAAGCATTCAGACAATTTTTAAAAAAATCAGAACTTAACAAGCATACTGATGTGATAATATTAACAGATTGTCGTGATTGGACAGGACAAAGAAGGGATGGTATACTTGAAAGTGCAACTGTGTTGCGTCAAATAGTAGTTAAATCAAGAAAAGTAATAATTTTAAATCCTGAAAGGAAGGTTAGGTGGAATACACCAACTAGTTGTGTAAGAGATTATCAGGAAGCTGGTGCTAAAGTTTACCAAACAAACTCTTTAAAGGAGTTTGCAGAAGTTATTAAGGAGATTTAATTTAAATCTTCCAGTAACTTATCAAAGAAGGACATGTCTACATTTTCTGTAAACAAATCACCAAGTTGATTATAATTTACGCGTTTAGATTCTTTGAAGTCATCAGTTTCAGTTAATCCTAATGGTTCTAAACCTTTTTTAATTCTTAATTGATCAGTAAATTTTCTTCTAAACTCAAAGTTATGGAATATTCCATGGAAGTAAGTACCGCACACGTTACCTTTTATAGCTCCATCATATTCACAGGATAAATCATTTCCATGACCTTTTTCTATTTTAATGAATGGCTCCACATCTTCACCTAGTATTGTAATTCCTTCGTGTAATTCATAACCTGTTACTTTTGTACCTTTTTCAAAGCCAATATCACTGTCAGATACAATTTTTCCAACGCTTTGCTGTACAACTTTTTCTGTTTCACCAAATCTTGTTTCCATATCCAGTAATCCTAATCCATCTACAGAACCATGTTCTGATTCATTAAAGTTTGGATCCAAAATCTTTTTAGATAACATCTGATATCCACCACAGATACCAATAATAGGAATTTCTTTAGATAGTTCCTTAATTTTTTCATAAGCTCCTGAATTTTTAAGCTCTTCAATGTCATCTACTGTGTTACGTGTACCTGGTATTATTAATGCATCAATGCCTTCAAAGTCATCATAGATACTCACAAGTTTTATACCTACATCTTGCTCATAATCTAATGGGTCAATATCTGTAAAGTTAGCAATCTTTGGAAGTCTTAATGTACCTATGGTTATTTTCTCGTTTTCACTAAACTGGTGTGTGGTAAGGGATGCTGAATCTTCTTCTGGTAAGTGCAGTGTTTCGTCAAATGGCATTATACCAATGATAGGGATGCCTGTTATTTCTTCCACCTTATCTATACCGCTTTTAAGCACACTGGCTTCTCCTCTGAATTTGTTAATAATTACAGCTTTTATGCGTTTTCTATCTTCTTCAGGTATTAAAAAGTATGTACCTACAATTGATGCGAATACTCCTCCCTGATCAATATCAGCTACCAGCACCACATCTGCATCAGTAATTCTTGCCATTAACATATTGGCTAAATCTTTGTCATACATGTTTATTTCTGCTGGAGAGCCTGCACCTTCTAGAATTATAATGTCATAGTCATCTTTCAATTTTTCTAATGAATCTTTAATTGCTGCAAGTGCTTCTTCTCTGAAGTTATTCTGGTAATCGTCAAATCTCATGTCACCTGCTGGTTTTCCCTGCACAATGACTTGGGATAAGAATTCACCTTTAGGTTTTAATAGGATAGGATTCATATTACAGTTAGGTTCAATACCGGCTGCTTCAGCTTGCATTACTTGTGCGATTGACATTTCTTCATTATCAATAGTTGTATATGAATTTAATGACATGTTCTGTGATTTAAATGGAGTTACTCTGTAACCTCTTCTTGATAATATATTACATAATGCAGCTACTGTTAGTGTTTTTCCTGCATTTGATGAAGTTCCTTGGAACATTATGTACTTCATTTTTTAATTTCCACCTTGTTGTTTTTCAATAGTTACTATATTTGTATGTTACTTTTTTGTAAAAAAGTTATCGTTTTTAAATCATATTTGATTTGATATATTTAAATACTTTTGGTTACTTAAATAACTAATGAGGCAAAAATAAATAAATACATTCAATAACAAAATTAGTAATGATTATAAAAAATAAATGTATACTGTAATTTTTTTTATGAAAAAAGGAGGTACTTGTGTGACGGAAGAAAACAATTTTATAGATGAAAACGAAATAGTCCAAGAAGAAATAATAACAGTACCTGAAGAAGAAGTTGATGAACAAACAAACATCAAAACAGAAGAAACAATAGAACAAAACACAATTATTGACTCAACAGAAAAAATAATCACCACCACAACAGAACAAACAGAAGAAACAACGAGTGGGGACACAACAGAAGAAACAACAACCGAAGATACAACAGAAGAACAAGAAAAAGAAGAAGAAGACATAACAACCCACGTGGTTTCTGAAATAAACCCTGAAGACTACATAGACACAAAAAACATAGAAATACCAGAACTACTCATAGACCAAATAATAGGACAGGAAGAAGCTGTAGAAACAATCAAAAAAGCAGCAAAACAAAGAAGAAATGTATTGCTCATAGGAGAACCTGGAATAGGTAAATCCATGATTGCAAAAGCAATGTCTGAATTATTACCACCAGAAGAACTCCAAGACATACTGATATATCCTAATATGGAAGATGCAAACAACCCATTAGTAGGAGTAATGCCGGCAGGTCAAGGAATAAAGGTAATAGAAAACACAAAAAGCAAAACCAAAAGCCAGGAAGAAAGAAAAAACCTACTAACAATAGCAATAATTGCACTAATCATGGCAATAGGATTTGTAACAGGACAATTCCTAGAAGCAATAATAGCCGTAGGAATAGTATTCTTCGCATTATATCAAATCAAACCAAAAGGAAACCAACTAGCACCAAAACTATTAGTAAACAGTGACGCAAAAAAATTTGCACCATTTGTAGATGCAACAGGAGCACACGCAGGTGCATTACTCGGAGACGTAAGACACGATCCATACCAATCTGGAGGACTAGGAACTCCAGCACACGAAAGAGTAGAATGTGGAATGATACATAAAGCAAACAAAGGAGTACTCTACATTGACGAAATCGGAACGATGGACATGAAAACACAACAACAACTACTCACAGCACTACAAGAACACCAATTCCAAATCACCGGACAAAGTGACAACAGCAGTGGAGCAATGGTGAGAACAGAAGCAGTACCATGTGACTTCGTATTAGTAGCATCAGGAAACCTGGAAGTACTAGAACACATGCACATAGCACTAAGATCAAGAATAAGAGGATACGGATACGAAATCTTCATGAAAGACACAATGAAAGACACACCAGAAAACCGTAAAAAACTAGGACAATTCGTAGCACAAGAAGTAGAAAACGATGGAAGAATACCACACTTCACAAAAGAAGCAGTAGCAGAAGTAATAAAAGAAGCACAAAGAAGAGCAGGCAAAAAAGACTCATTAACATTAAAACTAAGGGACCTAGGTGGACTTGTAAGAGCAGCAGGAGACGTAGCAGTAGAACAATCAGCAGAAGCCGTAACAGTAGAACACGTTTACGAAGCAAAAAAACAATCAAGAAGCCTAGAACAACAAATAGCAGACAGATACATAGTACAAAGAAAAGAATACAGTGTATTCTCAAATCAAGGATCTGCAATAGGATGCATCAACGGATTAGCAGTAATCGGAAACTCCAGTGGAATAGTACTGCCAATAGCAGCAGAAGCAGCACCATCACAAAGTAAAGAAGAAGGAAAAATAATTGCAGCAGGAAAACTTGGAGACATAGCAAAAGAAGCAGTACAAAACGTAGGAGCAATCATCAAGAAAAGTATTGGAACAGACATATCAAACTATGATATACACATACAATTTGTACAATCCTACGATGGAGTAGAAGGAGACAGTGCAAGTGTATCAATGGCAACAGCAATAATCTCAGCAATAGAAAACATACCAATAGACCAAACACTAGCATTAACAGGTTCACTTAGTGTAAGAGGAAACGTACTACCAGTAGGAGGAGTAACCTACAAAATAGAAGCAGCAGCAGAATCAGGAATGAAACGAGTACTCATACCAGAATCAAACAAAGATGATGTGCTAATAGAAAAACGATACATGGACAAAATAGAAATCATCCCAGTAAGCACACTAACAGAAGTACTAGAATACGCACTAGTTGGACCAAAAAAAGAAGCATTCATAAAAAAATTAAAACAAAACAAGATAGAAAAAATAAAAGACTTCATACCATCAACTAAAGACATACTAAACTCAACACCAACTTCTTCAAAAAACTAACCTCCAAAAAATCTTTCTTCTTCTTTTTGAATTCAATTAAATAAATAAAATATTAATTCTAGTGAAAACATTTTTTTGATTTATATTTGTAAGATCTTAAACATTCTATTTATATAAATTAAAGGATATATTATTAGTAACTAGAATCTCTCTTCAAATATTAATAAGTATATGGGTGATTGTTATGGAAAGTATAGAAAAAATTAATAACAATTATTTATGGGATTTACCCCAATATTTCCAAATTAAAGAGAATAAATTATATGAACAAAAATTAATTAATGTGATGATGAAAGGATTTATAATATCTCGAAATCTTGCATATCTCAAGATTAAATTTACTCAGGAAGAAGAAGGTTTAATAGAAGACTATAAAGGAATGCTTAACTATGTACTTAATTTAGAATCTTCTAGAATTAATATAGAATTTATATATAATTTAATGTATGAGTATTTTGAATTTATGGATAAAAAAATAGAATTCATTAAAAAATTGATTGAAAAAAAGGAATATGAATCCTTTAAAGATAGATATTCTCAAATACTTGAAGAACAGGGAGATTATTTTGAAAACAATATTTTTATTGAAGATTTTGAAGAAAGTAAATACTTTAGGGGATATGATAATCAAATAACTACTGAACTATTAGATACGGATGATGGAGATTATGTTCATATAAATCTAGAGGATTATAAATAGGGAGTTGTTATAAATGTATACTCCTGTTTATCATCCTGATTTTTTAGAAGAGTTTGAAGATATTAAAAATCAAAAATCCAAAGACAATATTTGTAATAAAATAAAGGACATTCTTAAAACCATCAATTTATTCGGCGATACCTCTTTTAAAAATTTAAAAAAACCTCTTCAGGAATTCAAAAGAGTTCATGTGAATAAATCATTTGTCATATTGTTTAAAGTTAATCATGATAAAAAAATAGTTTGTTTTAGAAAATATGGGCACCATAAGGATATTTACAAATAATTGTATATTATTTCAAAAATCAGTTTTATATGCTTGAATCATAAATTGAATTATTAATATAGTGTAACTGAATGTAGGGTTTTAACTTCTTAAATAAAGTACTTTGATATTTATGGGCTAGGTTGAAATGTTCAGAGAGTATAATTTAATACGGACTAATATTTTTAAGTAAGTAAACTACAAAAGTACTAGAATATGCACTAGTTGGACCAAAAAAAGAAGCATTCATAAAAAAATTAAAACAAAACAAGATAGAAAAAATAAAAGACTTCATACCATCAACTAAAGACATACTAAACTCAACACCAACTTCTTCAAAAAATTAACCTCCAAAAAATCTTTCTTCTTCTTTTTCAATTTATTTAATTAATTTTGGTAATGAAACTAGTTTTATTTTTGTTCATTTTTTGAATGATATTATGTGTATAATTATGTAATTTTTGTCCTGTTATTTTATGGTATAACGAACAATAATATTTATAAAAGTTCTTCGTTAAACTTCTAAATAATATATTAATTCTTAAAAATCTTTAAATAATCTTAAGAACAATATAGTATAAGTGGTTTTTTAAATCATTATCCTAAAGGGTGCTACTGTCTGGAAGTAATGTGTGTTAATATCTTTTTTAGGAGATTTTTTTTTATTATTTTTTTCTCCTACTTTTTTATTATGAAAAAATCTTTTAGTATGGTGTCTGTGCCATGCAAATAAAGTAGTTGGGCTATGCCACTTTAAATATGATCCAGAAGTAGAATGCTGTATAGAAGCTTATTTTTTTTCTTCTATAGTCTCTTGAGGAGGTGATTACATGTTTGAAGTATTAGTGCTGATAACAGTACTAAACTTGCAAGCATTTGTATCTATTGTAAGATAACATTTGTTTGAAAAAAACATTGTTTTCATTCAGAAATTAACAAAACATGAAAACATGTTATGGTAGTGGAAAGCGTTAGCTACATAATAGGTAAGATGCCTAATACCACGTTACATGATAATTTGTAACCTCTGGCATATATAATTATTTTTATTAAATCTATTTTTATGTATTTGTCTACTACGTGGAAATTTGCTTAGTAAAATGTAATTATGGATTTTTTACTAGCAGTAAATAACAGATATGATTTTGAAAATTAATAATTGATTCTTCATTCCGGATTAAATATCATGTAGTTTGTAAGATTTTCGGAGTCTTGAATAAACAAGAAATTATGGCCGTCACTAACATTAATGGTATTAATTTTGCTGGAAAAATAATCATTAACAGTAGTACTACTGCAATAGGCTTTTGCAGAATGTTGGCAATGAATGAAGTAGTGACTATAGACATTGAAATTATTGGATCCATATTCAGTATGATGCTTATAGCATAACCCATGGCTGTTCCCGAAAATATCATTGGGAAAAAGTGTCCTCCTTTTAGTCCACTTTCAATACAAAGGTTTGTTAAAACTATTTTTATAATGCTTGTTAAAATAAGGATAATTAATCCTATCTGCGCACCATTTTCGACAAGTAAATAAATTTGTTCTTCTCCAGAAAACATTGTTAAGGGCAGTACGCTTCCTGTAATGCCGAGAAGCAATCCTCCAACAATCCCTTTAATAATATGCTTGTTTTTTAAATTTCGGAATAATAGTTTCACAACTTTATTGCTTATAAAATAGAAATAACCAAGAAGTATTCCTAAAATAATTAACAACACTATGTGGAAATAGTTTATATTTGCTAATGTTGTAGTTCCAATAGTATGTAATCCACTTTGAGTATGGGTTAGATGATTCAAAAGGAAGAAGATTCCAAAAGAACTTAGTATGGCTACAAAATACAAAATATTTTTAGATGTTTTTGGTAATTTGCTGTCTTCCTCATTTTCTAGAGGTTCAACAAAACCAAAAATGGGTGAACCAAATATTGTTCCTAAAGTAGCCGTAATGCCTATACTAGTTAATTCTTCTATTTCATTATTGAATGTCTTTAACTTATCTGCCACCCAAGTGCATAGCCCAGCGATAATTCCAGTCAATCCAGCTTCTGGTCCAACACTAGCACCTATTATTAATGGTAACAAAGAGGAAATAATGGATGGAAAAAAATTGTTATATGAGTAACGGTGATCTTTTTTAACTTTTTTAATTACTTCATTTAGTTCCTCAGGACTATCACCAAATTTATGTTTCCATAATCCAATTATTAATCCACCCATCAAACAGATTATTATGGTATAATATTTGAAGGTAATCAGTTCAGGTAAATATCCCCAAAAGAAATTAATTCCCAAGTCCATTATCTTTATAAAACTCCAAATGATTATTCCAGATATAATCCCGATTAGTATGGTGTATGATAACAACAGCATATTATTCTTAAATTTTTCCAAAAGTATCACCACTTACTTCTGTATATCATTATTTAATTATACTTAGATAATTGTTTGTATAGAAAATTAGCTTTGATAAAGTACATATTGAATTATAATAATAATTTAACTGTAAAGCTTTTCAACAATTTACCACAGTTTATAAGTTAACAATATTTATTTATATGAAGTTAATTCATAGATTTAACTATAGTTTTAAGCATAATTATGATAATTGTATTAACATGTAAATTTATGTTGGATAAAACTTGGGATAAGATGGGATGGTGATGTTATGAAATTTAAATCAGCTATCATTTTAGGATTGTTTCTTTTAACTCTTTGTTGTATCTCAGCTACTTATGCTGACACTTTTGTTGTAGGAAATTCAACCTTTTCACTACCTGATGGATATTCGCTCTCAGAAAGAGGAAATCAAATTGTACTATCTAATGGCGAATACGTAATGACAATGTATGAAGGTCCAATAATCAGTACTTCTAAAGCAAAAGTTGCTCGTATCAATAATGGTTATACTTTTATTGGAGAAAGGAATTATACTCATAATGGTGCAAAAATTAACCAACAAAATTATTATAAGGAAGGTGTAAACAGTTGCGTATACACTTTTAAAAAGAATGGTCAAACGTATATTATTACATTAAATTTATATGAAGATCAAATAATACCGGAGTATGAGGCCAATCCAGTTACACAAATAATTGATACATTAGAAACTAATAAGTAGTACCTCTAATGCTTTTTTTCTTTTATTTATTAATTTTTCATAACTAATTCGTTTTTATATTATTAAATATTTGATTTGAATTTTATCAGTAAATACTTTCATTTTTAGTGAAAAATTTACTTAAATTATCTAGTTTTGATAGGTTTATTAAATATTTTCCACTACATTAGAAAGGATATTCCTATGTTTTATGCTATTTTTCATTTTTCAGTCTAGTAGAACGAAAAAAAATTTTTTTTAAACTCTCAAAAGTTTAAATAGCGTATAAAAAGTTAAAAAACTTTAAATAATCTGGAAAATAATATAATCATAAGGTTAACGATAAAATATTTTGTTAATCAAAGTAAATGCTAAACCTCTTTATATTTTTATTTTGGATTGTAATGTGAATAATTAATTTTATAATGACTTAATTTATTCAAGTCTTATTGAATTATTGATATTTTATTAAAATGTCATAATATCCTTAATAATTAGGGGTATTATTTGATTAATCAATCTTAAAATAGAAAAGTAAATTTTCAATTAAAATAAACATAAAGTTCTATCTTTTATTAAACAGGTATAAATGGAGATTGTTCATGACTAAAAATACAAAAAAGATGTTCTTTGTACTTTTATTTGTATTGTTGTTAGTTGGTTTATCAGTAAGTGTAGCAGCAGACAATAGCACGGTTTCAAAATCAAAACTAGCTAAAAAAACAGTGACAAAGACTGATGCACTTAAAACACCTATAAAGACTAAAACAGTTACTAAAAAAGGTGCAGTACAACAATCTGATAAAAACACAAATAAAACATTGAATAAGAAAACTCTTTCAGCAAATGTTGAAAAAAATGTTAAAGAGGATACAAATGTTGTAAAACGAGATGGTGTTGCTGAAATAACTATGGAGGATGAAATAGAAATAAGTGATGATGTTGAACTATCCGCTCGAGTTATTGATGCTGAAACTGAAGAAGGTCTTAATGGAAGAGCCGTTTTTAAGATTAATGGTAAAACATTAAGGGATGATGATAATAATCCTGTCAAAATAAAAGTATATGACGGTGACGTATATCATAATATTGACATGACTTCTTTCCGAAAAAGTAGTTATAATATAAGTCTGGTTTTCAGAAATTCATCATATAATAGGGTTGAAACCAGCAAGATTGTTAATATTAAGAAAGTGGGTGCTAGTATAGATGATGATATTTATATTGAAGCTGATGCTGAGAGTATAGATATTGGAGCTTCAGTTATTGATTCTGATGGAAATCCAATTGAAGGTAAATCAAAAGTAGTTTTAAAAATTAATCAAAGAACAATTAAGAACTACACGATCGATGATGGTTATATTGATGAATATATTGATTTGGAAGCTAAGTTATCGAAAAAAGAATACAAATTAACTATAATTGTTGGAAATAATAATAGGTATGAAAAAGTTGAAGAAGAATATCTTTTCACACCGGATTTGGATGATGATTCTGGAGATGATGATTCTGGAGATGATGATTCTGATGATGATGACGAAGATGACTATTGGGACACACCAGTTGAAGATGAGATAGTACAAAAAACTACTTCAATCACAACAAATCAGGTAACCGGATACATCAATGATCAAATCACTTTAACAGCAACAATTAAAGATTCTGACAATAGTAAAGTAAGCAATGGAACAGTAACTTTCAAAATAAATGGTAAAGCAGTAAATTCTAAAGCAATAACAGTAAAGAATGGTGTTGCAAAATATACTTTCAAAGCAACAAAAGATAATCTAAACTATAAAACATTAACTGCCCAATACAATGGAAATGAATACTACAAAAACAGTAACACACAAAAATCATCAAAAATTACAATACTAAAAAGAATTGCAGTACCAAAACTATTAACAACAAAAGTAAAAGCAACATCATATGGTACAATAACTCTTAAAACACAAGTTAAAGACAATAATAAATTAGTTACAACAGGATATGTTACATACAAAATAGCTTCAAAAACAATTAAAAAAGTAGCAGTAAGTAAAGGAGTTGCAACACTAAAATATACCATTCCAGGGTATGACGCTAAGAAATACACGATTACAGCCACTTACACATCTGATATTCATAACACAAAATCAGTTAAAACAACACTTACCGTTTCAAGAACTAAAACAAAAATCAAAGCCAAAGCAGTTAAAACTAATAAGAAAACAACAAATGTAAAAGCAACTATCGTTGATTCAAATGGTAAAGCATTAAAAGGAATTATAAAAGTAAATATTAAACTTAATGGTAAAATAGTTAAAAAACAGGTTACTGTAAAAAAAGGTAAATTAAGTGTTAAAATACCTACAAAACTTAAAAAAGGAAAATATAACCTTGTGTTCTCAGCTATTAAGGACAGTAAATACACTGCAAGCAGTAAAAAAGTTAAATTAACTGTTACTAAATAAATGTTTGATACTAATTTTCAAACATTACTCATTTTTTTTACAATATTTTTTTGTATTATTGTTGATATTTTTTCTTTTAATATAAAATCAGCTTTTCATAATGGCAATGTTAAATTATTATTCCTATTTTTTCTAATATTTTATTATTCATTAATTACAAAATAATATTATAATAGATAATTATGCTTTGTAAGATGTATCGTTTTTGATATTCTTTTAATTATACAAAATATTGAGGTTGTTTTTATGAATATTAAAAAGTGTATTATAATTGGTGCAGGTAACGCTGGAAGGCCTGTTGCTAAGTTATTAAACCATCAGGGTGTTAATGTTACCTTAACTGATGCGAAATGTTATGAAGAGTTTACGACTAGGCGTCAAGGTTTATTGGATGTTCTTGTTGGAGAAGGTGTTAACTTAGATTTAGGTGTTAAAAATCCAGATATATCTGGCTATGATGCGATTTATCTAGCACCCACCATACCTGCTGATGCACCCATAAGAAAAGAGGCTCAGGAGAATGGTTTAACAGTTATCACTCGTAAATTTGTAAGTGATATTATTAGTGATATTATTGACATGCCAAAGATTGGTATAACGGGATCTTTCGGTAAAACTACTACTACTGCAATGATTACCAGTATTTTCCAAGCTGCAGGTTTAAATGTTTATCAGTGTTCCTCCATGAAACAAAATCTTGTAAGTGAAGCAATTGTGAATGATATTATCAGTGGCGAATATAAGGGTGCTGACATTGCTGTTTTAGAATTACCGCATGGAACTCTTGGTTTAATTGGTGAAATCCCATTGGATATTGGTGTAATCACAAATCTTATTCCGGAACATCTATCAGAATTTGGTGGTTCTATGCAAAGATATGTGGACCGCAAGTCTATTCTTCTTGAAACTAGCAAAACCCTTATTGCAAATAGCCAGTGTGGTGAAATATTAACACACAAACGTTATGATACCATATATTACAACATGCTAAATTCATTTTCTGATGAGATAGATTTGGAGAAATATGCGCCACAATTTACTGGATTTATAAAAGATGGTCAATATCATATCACATATAAAGAAAATAACCAAAAAGTTGAAACTAAAATTAACCTCAAAACTATAGCAAACTATAACTATGAAAATCTTACAGCTGCAATAGCAACAAGCATAATATATGGAATATCATTAGAAGATATTAAAAAGGGTATAGAATCATTCGAAACCGTAGGTGGAAGGATGGAATACCTTGGAAAATATAATGGAGCAGATGCCTATTATGATGCATCATATGGTCAAAGCGTAAGACAGGCATTGGAAGCAATAAAAGATGAAAACCTCATTATAATATATGGTAGTGTTGATTCAACCAGTATACGGGACAAAGCAGAAAGTGGACGTGTAGTGGCAGACTATGCAAACATGCTGATAGCAACAGGTTATGTTGAAATCACTGACACGCTAAATATGGATGGAGCATTGGAATTATTAAATGCTGCAGAAGCAGATATTCCAAAACTTGCAGTATGTGATGTTGATGAAGCAGCAGAACTTGCCGTAAAATATGCAAAACCGGGAGACATTATTGTACATGTAGGTGCAGGAGCTTCAAACAGTTATCAACAAGTAAAAGATAAAATGCTTAGGGGATTGCAGGAAGGACATAGAAGGTATTCAAATGATGAACATTAAAGAAGATGCAGTATTTGGTGTTGTCGGGGTCTGTGGAATAAACGGTAACCTCATAGCAAGAATACTGTCAGATAATGGTTATAAGGTAATAGCTAATGACATGCTAAAAGAAGAGGAATGCTTATTTAACTCAGCATTAAAAAACTATCCTGATATTGAAGTGATTCATGGAAAAATCCCTGATGAATTCTATGAAAAAATAGATTATATCATCTTACCAATAGCATTAATTAAATCCAAATCAGAACAATACAGAAAAGCAAAAGAAAAAAACATAACCTTTGTTACGGTAGAGGATATATTATCATTATTTGAGCCTGCACATCCTGTAATTTGCATTACGGGAACTAATGGTAAAACTACAACAACAAACTTGCTTAAGTATATTGCAAGATATGGAGGAAAACATCCCAGTGAACATAACTTGGAGGGAATGCAGGGAAATGCTGGAGATATACCGGCACTACAGTCACGCCTTAAAGGTGACTTAAATGTACTTGAAACTGGAACGTTCGGTATTTCAGGAAGTTTAAAAAAATTAGCAGGACCTTGTAAACCAGATGTTGGCTTAATAACTAATATTACTCCAGATCATTTGGATGAAAATGCAGATTTCTTGTCATATGCTAAAGTAAAAGGTGAGCTTATTAAATTATTACAGGGTAAGGAAATAATAGTTAATAATGATGATCCTACAATTAAAGGATTAATCAGGGAGTTAAACTATAAGGGAAAAGTTATAACCTTTGGAATTGAACATAATATTCGTCGTCATGATAAAAAGCAGTGCGTTTGCGGTAAACAGATAGAGATGGATGAAATTATTGCAGGAGTAGGACGTTATGAATGCTCTTGTGGAATAAAATATGAGAAACCGGACTACCTTGCAACAAATATTAATGACCAGCACAACAAGTTCACATTAGTCACACCAGAGAATGAAAAATATGAATTCTCTCTAAAAATTAATGGGGTTCATAACATTTATAATGCACTTGGTTCAATAATTGTAGCACACAATGAATTGAAAATGGAGTATCCAACAATCATTAAAGCAGTTTCAGAATTTGAGGGTGTTGCTGGGAGAATGGAGAAGTTAACAGTAATTGGCAATAAACAGATAATGGTTGATTATGCTCATAATCCTGCAGGAATCACAACAGTCCTCAAAGAATTAAAAATATTATATGATACAATTGTAAATGTGATAACCGTTTCATCAGAATCGGGGATTGAAGCAGATAAGGAAATACTTGAACGTTCACTTGAATATGCTGATTATGTGGTACCTGCTTCTCATAATGCTTTTATTTGTGCAAAAAAAGTACTTGAAACAGGAAAATATGGGGATAAAATTATATTGCCGGATTATATGCCTGAAGGGGATAAGGAAGGAACACTTGGTGCAACGGAAGAACAAGTATTGGTAGGGTTAAATAAAGCCTTAACAATTGATGCTGATTTATTGGTATGTACTGGTGAAGCTGCTTTTAAATTTAAGTATGATATATTAAATCATTTGGAAATCTAATCTATGACGTTTAGATTGATTTTTTTATCAACTCTTTTTTTGTTAAAATTATATACTATTAGAATTAAAAATATAATATAGCTGTATTTATGACTGATAAATGTTATCAGCTTATAATAGAAATCTAATATTAAGAGACTTTAAACATAATACTATGATTGAGGTGAAATTTTGTTTATTAAAGTTAGAAGAGATACTTTAATTATTTTAATTTTAGCATTTGTTTTAATTTTATCGGGTAGAGCCATGTCATATATAGCTTTTGCATCATCAAACAGTACGGATGATGGTGTTCCAATAGCTGGGGTCATGATAAAAGGAAATGATGTTGTTCCATTAAGTACGATAAAAACAAATGTTGAATCTGCTGGATTTAGGGATGGCAGTTATATTAAAGGAAATACTCTAATTACCTCTCAAAGACAATTATTATTGTCTGATGCAATTCAAAATGTAGAACAGTTAGTCAAACAATCGACAATACCAGGAACAGCAATTGCTCCAATAAATGTGGTTGATATCCAAGTAGATTCGACTACAGGAAACGTTGTTGTTAATGTTGTTGAAGATTTCTCTGTAATAAAAGTTAACCAAAAATATTTGAACAGTTCAAATGCAATGCCTAGTGTAAATGCATCAGGAGAATAGAAGGTGGTATGATGGTTAATAATTCAAGGATAAGGAAATTATCATTATTCCTATTAATCTTAGTTCTATTTTCTGCAACTGCTTCAGCAACAATGAACGTGGCAGTAATTACTGATCCTACAGGTAAGGATCCTAATGGATGTGCTGCGGGAAGCCAATCATTTGCAGCAAACATGTTCCAATCAACATTTTTGTTCTCACAAGAGCATAAAATGGCACTCCTATCAGGGGGGGAAGGTACATCTGATGTTCGTGTAGCTGCAATTATTACAGCTCTTACACAGCTTCAAAACAATGGAACTCCTGAACAGGTAGTTAGTGTTGCTCAGCGTTTCGGTGGAATCCGTTTAATGGCCGTTAATCCTACAAAAGGAATAGCAGTAGGTGGAGATTATAGAGTATACGTTGTAACAGTAGATAATAGTAGTGTTATTAAAATTCAAGCAGCAAGTGGTGGAGTAGTATCTGTTCCTCCAGGAACTAAAGGAGCAATTATTCACCTTCGTAACTCTGAAGGAAATCCTAAATATGGTACTGCAGACCGTGTAAGATTACA
This sequence comes from Methanosphaera sp., assembly GCA_017430835.1. The sequence goes on along the minus strand of JAFRMD010000072.1, from coordinate 3,482 downwards.
AACTGCAATGAATATAGGTAAAATGATAAGGGATGGTTATCCAGCAACCACTATTGTATCTCAAGCATTTGGAGAAGTTGCAAGAGATTCTGGTGAAGACCATGGTGGTGGTGCAGTCAACTTGGTTTCTGGTGTTACAACAGGAGATATGTTCACGCCGGAACGTTTAAATGATGTTGGTTATGAAATGGAAAAACCATACTCAAAAGTCAGTTCCTCTGGATGGAGTATAGGATTCCCTGAAGCAAACAACTACCAGGTATCACCTGTTGATGGAAGTCCTTTAACAACAATATATGCATATGAAGCTTTAGGTAATGCAATAACAGTATCTGGTGATCATCCATCAGTTTCAGTATATGGTTCTGATAAGAAAGGATTGTCCGAGGCAACCTCTGATGTTGTAGATGCGGCAGTTACAAAATTTGGTTATGATCCGATACAAATAGCAAAATCCATTAACAAGGCTATTGACAGTGGTACAATAGTTGGGGTAGAACACATCGATACATCTGATTTAAATGTTAAAGAAAATATTAAGGCAGTAGGTGTATATTATACTCCAGCGGCAAATGGACGAACTGCTCCAATTTGGAATTTACCTATAAGTTCTCAAATATTTGATGTATTAGGTAATATTCAGAGTATTATTGGTATTCTGTTAATATTATTAGCATTATTCCGCAGTTCCTTAATTAAATCGTTCTTCAGAAGACGTTAAGTCTTCATTCTATTTTTTATTATATTTTTTTATTTAATTTGGAGGTTAATCATGGCACTAATTTTAATAAGGGCAATGAATAAGAAAAAGGCTTTAAATGTTTTGGCAGATTTAGAAAGACATGCAAATTTAACTATTGTAGGTAAACCAAAGGCAGTTTCTTTGGATAAAGTTTCTGATGTCACTGAAAGAGTAATCAAACAAAAACCCCGTGATGATATTAAAGTACCAGTATTGGTAAAAGTAAAAGAAGATACTACATTATGTATTATAAATATTAAGAAAACTCACCCACCTGCACATGTTATTGTAGTAAGTGAAGAGTATCCGGAATATAAAGAGTTAAATAAAGAGTTTGATAAAGCTAAGGTATTTGATGGTTATTATTCTTCTAAAAGTAAGAAAAAATAAGAAAATATTTTAAATTATTTTCTTTTTATACGAGCGATGTCTCCAATGGTTGCTTCTCTATATCGTCTAGCATCTTGGAATTCACGTTCATCTGTTTCTGTTTTTTCAATAATTTTAATTCTAAGAAGTTTTTCAATCTTTTTGGCAAGTTTTGTGTCTGGAACCATTTTTCCATTTTCGATATGTGCAATAACTGATTCTCTTTCGTATATTTTTTGACCAAGCTCTCTTTGCGTTAAGCCTTGTTTTTCTCTTGCTTGTCTGATTAATTTCTTGTAGTCTTCAACTAATTCATATTCTTCTTCTTGAGGTCTTCTTGTATATGCTCTGTTTTGGTTGGATTTGTAATTATTGTTTCTTTTTTTATTATTGTTTTTAGGTTTTCTGTTGTCTTGTTGTGGTGTATTCTGAACTTTACCATATCGTGAACATTCTTTGCATGTTATCATTACAGAATTATCTATTTTTGTTTTTAATGGTTGACCTTTAATTTCGCTTCCACATATTTCACAGTTCATTTTTTTCACTTTTATTTTTTTAGTTATATATTATATCTATTATTTAATTAAGTTAATATTTATCTTTTATTGAAAAATTCAGTATCATTTAGCTTAAAATACTGTTATAATTATTCATCCATAAATGATAGGCTAGATTGCTCGTCAAATTTAAACTTCATATTTTGTAATGAAAAATTTGTACAAATTTTATACAATAGTATAATAATAATGAGTTCATAATATTAATACTGTAGTCTTTTAAACAAAAAATTAAAATAAAAAATTGTAACTAAAATATATAAAATTAATTAAAAAGGATTTATCAAAGAATAAAGTCCTTTAAAGATAAAATTAAATATTTAATTAAAAGGAGGAACATTTTATGGAAGAATCTCCTCAATTTGATTCAGATGTCAAAAGAAATGAAGACATTGAATTATCTAACTTGTTAGACAAACATGAAACGATAGAACGAAATCTTACATGGGAAGTTAGAAAACTAGAAAAAGACAAGGTATTGTTGGAAAATGAAAATCTACGTTTGGACAGGGAAGTAAAATCACTAAAAAGTGAAATAAGTAGATTTAGAACACCACCATTAGTGTTAGCAACAGTTTCAGAATTACTTGAAGACAACCAGGCAGTTGTAAAAAGTACAACAGGACCATCATTCCTACTAAAATATGCAGATAAAGACGCAGATAGGATTGAAATAGGTTGTAGGGTTGCATTAAACCAACAAACATTCAGCATAGTTGATATTTTAACATCAGAAAAAGATCCACTAGTATCTGGAATGGAAATAGATGAAGCTCCAGATATAACTTATGATAAGATAGGTGGACTCAAAGAACAAGTAATGGAAACCATAGAAACAGTAGAATTGCCACTAAAAAATCCTGAAATATTCGAACGAGTTGGGATTACACCTCCAAAGGGTGTTCTCTTTTATGGTCCTCCAGGAACTGGTAAAACCTTACTTGCAAAAGCAGTAGCACATGAAACAAACGCTACTTTCATCAAAATAGTAGCTTCTGAATTTGTTAAAAAATATATAGGGGAAGGTTCACGTTTAGTACGTGGAGTATTTGAATTAGCAAAAGAAAAGTCTCCTGCAATAATATTTATTGACGAAATAGATGCAATAGCAGCAAAAAGATTACAGGGATCAACCAGTGGTGACAGGGAAGTTCAAAGAACACTCATGCAATTACTGGCAGAAATGGACGGGTTTGAATCCAGAGGTAATGTTGGAATCATAGCAGCAACCAACAGACCAGACATATTGGATCCCGCATTAATACGTCCTGGACGATTTGACCGGATTATAGAAGTTCCAGTTCCTGATGAAGAAGGAAGACTAGAAATTCTAAAAATACATACAAAAGACATGTCATTAGATTCGGATGTTAACCTAAAAACAATCGCAGACAATGCTAAAGATGCTTCGGGTGCAGACTTAAAATCAATTTGTACAGAAGCAGGAATGTTTGCAATAAGGGAAGAACATTACAGTATATCTGCTAAAAACTTTGAAGATGCTTTGGATAAAGTATTAAACAAAAATAAAAACCAAGGACTCTCAAAAGAATCTGGTGTAATGTACAACTAAGATTAAGAAAAATGAAAATGAAAAAATAGCCAATGATGAACCCTATGAGCTCTGATGTGATGATGAATGATGGGCGATCTGAGGCTATTTTTATTATAACCTCCTATCAAAAATAATATTATAAAACTTCTTTTAATTCTTCAATAGATCTAACCATAACATGATTATCTAATTTTTCAACATTAGGTCTTTTAATCAATACAACAGGAATACCTAACTCTAAAGCAGCGTTAATCTT